>JAISES010000120.1 GCA_031263965.1 Prevotella sp.
TTATAGAAACAAACAAAAACAAAAAGTCATGAAAAGAAATTATAAAGTTTTCAGTAGCATAGTGATTGTAATAGTGATGCTGTATGTCCTGACGCCGGCGTAGGACTGTATGGCAAGCAGCCGGCATCTACCTCATCCACACAGACAGAAGAGACGAAGCAAAACCTGTTATCGTCTTCCTCATCCAGCGGTAGCATCGGTTTATTTGATAACACCTCTCAATCCACCTTGACGGTAGCGCCCGGCAACGGTAACGGGAGTCACGTTCCGGTAGCGGATGGCGTGGGCATCCTATTGGTAATGGTGGGTGGATATCTTTTGAAGAGGAAATCTTGAACGGTGATTTTCGTCTGAACTGTGATTTTTTTGATTAAAATGAGAAGGTTATGATTTTCTTTTGCTCCCCAAAAAGAATCATAGTCTTCATTAAAATCATTTTAATCACAGTTCAGACAAAAAAATCACAGTCCAGACAAAAAAGATGCAAAACGTAATGCCTTTCTACCTTAATCAAAGACCAGTATTTAACTTTCCCCCAGTTCTATAACTACAATTAAATATTTTCGTGTACATTTGCAGAAAATTTATGATCCGGGAATCACATATCGGCTAAAAACTAAAAGAATATGATATCGAAAGAAATTACTTCAAATAAAAAAAATCGACCATAATGAAAAAAACTTGTTACATCTATTGTCTGTTGTGTTTTGTGTCTGTTGCATGCTTGTCGAACAATGAGGAACTGCAGCTCAGGCGAACTGTAATTTCCGGAAGAGTGGAAAATATGCTTGCTCATTCAAGCGTTATTTTAGTCAATTTTTGCGATCCTTTGAGTGAAGAAAAGCGGTTTGCGCAAGATCTGACAATCTCGTCCGGAGAATTTCATGTGGCACATGAGTATGTTTTTGAGCAGAACCTGACTATCAGATACAATAATTCGTTCATCAATTTATATATTGTACCGGGCGACTCGGTATATCTGACGATCGATGGCTCAAAACTCTCCCAAAATCCAGGCGATGCGGTTGTGTTTTCCGGCGACCGCGCACAAATCAACGAGCAGTTGTTCCGGTGGACTAATTATGCGTATAAGCTGCCAATTCCCGAATTTAATCCCTCTGCCGCTCCCGACGAATGTTTGCAAAGTATAAAGCAATGTTTTAGCGCCATACAGGATACTATTGACGCTTATGCTCAACGTCATGTGATGAGCGATTTTGTGAAACGCTGGGCTTTTACCGATTATAAATTTTTAGTGGCAAACCAGTTGCTGGATTACGAGGACAAGGCCAACAAATGGAAGGTTTTAACCGACTCGATATTTGATGTTTATCAAGAGCAAAATTTTCAAAGCATGTATTTTGAATATCATATACACGCCTGTATACGAGCACTTATAACCGAAAACGAAGAAATAACAAAACAGTTTGAACAGAAAAATTATGAGGTTGTCTTTCGAGCTGTAATAAAGAAGTTGTTGGAGGAAGCGCCCAAAGGAACCGTTCGAGATATGATGCTTTATTGTTTGCTAATGGGTGGAGCGCCGGAATTATATGATTCCATGCCCGAATTGCAATCTTTTTTCTCCCAGCCTGTTATCAAAGAAAAAATAGCATCTTTTATGCAGGAACAAATTGCCAAGACCCGAACCCCGGTACCTGTAACCGGAAAAACAATGCAAGGCGTTTCTTACCTCGACAATGACAGTATTATTGCGCTTCCCAACATTGAACTAATCCCGTATTTGCTTGAACGACACAAGAATAAGGTTTTGTACATAGATGTTTGGGCAACTTGGTGCGGACCTTGCCTGGAGGCGATGAAAGATGCACCTGTTTTGCATGAATATTTCGCAGGAAAAGAGGTCGTTTTTGTCAACCTGTGTTTAGAATCAACATCCGAAAGATGGGTGCAGACGCTAAACAAACATGCCATCAAAGGCGAAAATTATTATCTTGATGGAAACGCCTCGAAAATTTTTATGGGAACACACAATATAGGAGGATTCCCTACTTATATGCTGATAGGTAGAGATAGACAATTCCGTTCTAATGTCGCAAGACCAACGAATACACTGTCTGCTATAGAACAAATCAATGCTTGCTTACAGGAGGCGTATTGAGGATTATTTGTCTGTGCTGTGATTTTCTTTTTGTCTGAACTGTGATTAGAAACCTGAATTCGGTATAAGGATAGCCCTTTAGGGCTTATATATCAATAGAAAGCCGTTTTAAAACATTTCCCAATGTCCGTCAAGACATTCATTGATGAAACTTCTACGAGGTTTTCGTTGTGATTTGAACCATTTTTCTATTGATATATAAGCCCTAGTGGGCTATCCTTATACCGAACTCAGGTTAGAATGATTTTAATGAATACTATGATGCATTTACCTTCGTGCAGTCTAAAATTATGAGATAAAAGCAGTAGCCTGAATCCGGAACGGATTCCATTGCAGCAAAACCGGTTCTATTTATGAGTTTCTATAATTTCGGCAACTACCGGAGAATGGTCGGAAAACACGATGTCGGGCAATATCTTGGCTCCTGCAAGTTG
>JAISES010000147.1 GCA_031263965.1 Prevotella sp.
GATCACGCGTGATGCTGCTTCTTTAAATTCGGAAGCATACCGCTTGTTTTCCCGTTCCAGATTAAGAAAAAGAATGGGTTCCATATTTTATATTTTCGTTCCCAACATTACTTTGGCATTCTGTATTGCCGCTTCTGTTACAGTAGATCCGCTAAGCATACGGGCAATTTCATCCAGACGGTCTTTGTCCGACAGCATAACCAGTTTAGTGGTCGTAGAATCATTACTATCGTCCGATTTATAAACTTTATAATGCGTTTTACCCTTCGCCGCTATTTGCGGTAAATGGGTTATAGCTATTACCTGCATATTCTGCCCGAACCCGAGCATCACCTGCCCCATCTTATCTGCTGTTTCGCCGGAGACTCCGGTATCGATCTCGTCAAATATAATCGCCGGCAGGGCTGTCGCCCCGGCTATCATCGATTTAAGGCAAAGCATTATCCTCGATATCTCACCTCCGGATGCAATATTTGCCACAGGCTGCAACGGAACATTTTTATTCGCAGAAAACTGGAACTGAATGCTGTCCATGCCATATATATCGGGATTGTCTTCTGCTATAACATCACATTTAAAACGTATATCAGGCATACCCAAATAAGAGGCTTTCTGTTGCAGTTCTGTCCCTATCTTTCCGGAAACAGACATGCGCTTGTCCGTCAGAGCTTTAGCCAGGTCGAGCATTTTTTCATATTTTGCCTGAACCTCTTTTGCCAAAGCATCTACCTGCTGACCGGAAGATTCTATATTTGCCAGCTTCAGGGCCAGATCGTTATATAGGCTCAACAATTCCTCAACACTTGGTAAATGGTATTTCTTCTGCAATGTATAGATCAGGTCGAGACGGGCTTCGATGAAAGCTGACCTTTCGGGGTTAAATTCGGCATCTTCGGCCAGACGTCCTATTTCGGAAGCCATATCTTTCATATCGATATATGCCGTCTCCAGCCGTTGAGATATTTCTTCTGCCTTATGATACACCTTAGCCAGCGATCTGGATGTGCTCAGGCTTTCTTTCAGTCCCGAAACTATTCCCTTCTCATCTCCGGACAAAAGGGTATGCACTTTATATAAAGACCTTTTTATATCCTCAGCATGGTTCAGTGTCTCTGATTCCCTTTCCAGTTCTTCCTGCTCTCCTTCCTGTAAGGCGGCCTCCTGCAACGAATCGTGTTGAAAACGTAAGTAGTCTTCTTCCTCTTTACTCTTGCGAACCTGATCTTTCAAATCCTCGAGAGCTTTTCCGGCATACCTGTACTGATGATAAACCTGCCGGTATTCTTTTAATAAGTTCTTATTTCCGGCTAAAGCATCTACTACCTGCATCTGGAAACGGCTGTCTGCCAATAACAGATTCTGGTGCTGTGAATGTATATCGATCAATTGCCCCCCCAATTCTTTCAGATCATTAAGGCCGACAGGCGAGTCGTTTATAAAAGCGCGTGATTTGCCGGTAGACAGAACCTCGCGCCGGAGAATATAGCTATCCTGATCGTATTCTATACCTTTCTCTTCACAAAATTCTTTCAGATCATATGCCGAAACGTCAAACGCACCTTCGATAACGCACTTGCTTTCGCCTTGTTTTATCGCCTTCATATCTGCCCTCTGACCTAAAACCAGAGAGAGCGCGCCCAAAATAATAGATTTTCCGGCTCCGGTTTCACCTGTTATTACGGAAAACCCCGGCCCGAAATCGATTTCGAGGCTGTCTATCAGCGCATAGTTCTTTATGTATAGCGATTTTAGCATAGCCAAAGGTAATCAATTAAACGTTATATTCAATACTACTATTTCCGATATTGTTCCTATTCTGAATTGAGGACCGGCAAGTCCCAAACCTGAAGACACGTATATATGCGTGTTTCCTTTTTCTTTGTATCCATAAGGTAATTCGTACATAAACCCGAGTTTGTTCTTCTCCGGTATTATTCCCGTATTATAAAGCATCGAAGATAATTTCATGATAACATTGTTCGGAAAAAATTGTCCGTTATGCGTATGTCCGTACAATGCAATATCAGCGCCTGCATCTACTTCTTCCTGTAACCGGTGAGGCTCATGATTCATAACGATAACGGGGAGATCCTTGTTCACTCCCTGCATAATCTCAGGAAGATTCTTTCTTGTTCCGCACATATCATCCTCACGCCCGACTATATAAAAAGAATTGGCTACCAATACCGTTGTATCGCGTAATACCGTTAACCCTGCTTTTTCGCTAAGCCATAGTATTTTTTCATCTTTTGCTTCGCCTAACTCTATATATTCGTGATTCCCTGTAGAAGCGTATACTCCATAAGGCGCTTTTAACCGCAGAAATTCCGTTTCCATGCGTTGTTCATATAACGATTTCACATCGTAATCGACAATATCACCGACAAGCAATATAAGATCGGGCTTTTGCGCCATAATCTTATCTATATACATCGAGATAATATCTTTATCGATGAGATATCCGGCATGGATATCGGCAACCATAACTACCCGGAGACTTTTTACAGGAGATTCTTTATCCACAGATATATTCATCTCCGTAACGACAGGATTCCAAAACCGGTAATTACCATATGCCATTGCAGAACAGACAAGAACCAACGAAAGGAGAAAATAGGCTAAACGGGTTTTCTTTGCTTTCAGATCGGGTCCCTGAAATAGCTTTTTCTTTCTATTGAGATATTTCACAAGATCGTAAATCAACAAAATGCCCGTCATGTATATGGTAAACAACATCCATGTAGTGCCTACCCAGGCCAGATCGTGCAAAGCGTCGAAAGATAAATACTTTGAGGTAAAAAAACCTGTGAAATAAATAATGAGTTCCGCAATGTAAACCGATGCATAAAGAATTTTAAGATATTTCTTGCAGGGTAATCCCTGCCAGCCAAACCAATAGATGTAGGCGTTAAGGAATATCTGTACGATTATCGCATTGAAAAAGACTCTCATTTTCCTTTATTTACATCTATCACAACATATTCGGACTGTGTGCCTATACGGAATTTACCACCCCATATACCTATACCCGAGCTCACATATATATTTGCATTACCTTTCTTTATATAGCCGTGGTCTTTCTCATACAATTGTTTTGTAATCAGCGATATTGGCCACATCTGCCCCTGGTGCGTGTGTCCCGAAATCTGGATGTCGATACCGTTGGCTTCTGTTTCTTCCAAGTTATAAGGCTGATGATCGAGAAGGATTACAGGCTTCGAATTATCCAAACCGGCAACTAAATCTTTCAACGGCCTCCTACCTTTATTAGACCTGTCATCGCGTCCTATCACATAAAAACAGCTATCGACCAAAGCCACCGAATCGCGAAGCATATGTATCCCTGTTTTTCCGATAAAATCAAGGCTCCCTGCCAATCCACTGATGTATTCGTGATTTCCCGGACAGGCATAAATACCCATAGGCGCTTTTATCTTATGAAAACTTTCTGCAAAATCACCTTCATTCAATGGGCGAACACTACTATCTATAATGTCTCCTGCAATAAGAATAATATCGGGATTCTCCGAATTTATAAGATCGATCCATTTTTCAAGTTCTCCTTTTCCGACTCCATAGCCCAAATGCAAATCGCTTATGGCCACTATCCGCAAAGGCCTGTGAAATATCGTGTCGCCTACCGTTTTGTAAATATTTACAGGCAAATCTACCCGTACTTTCCACTGATATTTAAGGTATCCACACAGCATAAGTAAAGCGACAAAACCTACGACAAAACCAAGGCCTGCCCAGTTTTCCCTTGTATATCTGGTCACAGCATCGCTCGGCATAAAATGAAACAGCCGATTGGTTAATCCGAATAAATCGATGACCAGCATTATCATAAAAAAGTAGATCAGAATAAAAAACCATGCCGTGCCGGCCTTATACAAGAACGAGGTCAGGCCTACAGACAAAGAGTCTCCTATAAGGAATGATATAAAAAAAGAAGATATAGCTACTACTGCAAACAGCACCAGCGCCACACGCCCGACGACACAGGGAGGCATAGCTGTCCAAATGCGCTGAAAGACGTAAAAATTAACTAACAGATAGAGGAAAAATATGATTATAAACATAATGGATTTCATTCAATGCATGCTTAAAATTCCTAAAAGATACAAAGATACGGGATTTCGACAATTAACAGGATATTATGCAAAAAAGAGTATTTAAAGAATGTTATAAGTTCTGTAAAATAATTATTGTCGTATCTGATTATTCAGGTTCCCGCGTCATTGCGAGCCAGAAAGGCGAATCAATCCTGAAATTGGCCGCTTAGCGGTAGGAGCAGTCCTTTGTGACTGCCCGAAAAGATACAGATGGATTGCTTCGGGTAAACCCTCGCAATGACGGGAGAAAAAGAACATATAAACATATCATTTATCCTTAATTCTACGTAAACCTACCGAAAAAATAACCATCCGGTCTTATTTCCGACCGGATGGTTATTCTGAATAATATAGTGAAATTAAAGTTTTACCCGACTGCCTACATAACCAAAGAATGAGATATAAAGGAAGCAGAATAGTGGTACAATGAAGCCTATATTCATACTCACAGTACCTATATGCCCCATTAGTGCAGGAGCTATGGCTCCACCCACAACCATAAGGACTAATATAGACGCCGCCGTTTTTGTCTTATCTCCTAAGCTTCTCACTCCCAAAGCGAAGATAGATGGAAACATGATTGACATAAACAGGTAAGATGCGATCAAAGCAATTACACCAAACCGGTTATGGTTCATTGTCACAAACAGCATCAAAACGGTATTGACTGCCGCAAAAGTACCCAAAAGCATTCCGGGCTTAATTTTTTGCATAAGCATACTTCCTGTAAACCGCCCAATGGCAAACAATCCCATACCGCCTATACCTAATAACAAGCCTCCCTGAAGCTCGTTCAGTTGCAACTCTTTTACTTCAACGGTGTAGTTTATAAAGAAACTGCCTATTCCTGTCTGGGCAGCGACATACAAAAACTGAGCTATAACAGCAAATACAAAATGCTTTTGTTTTATCAACGGTTTACTATCCCCGTTTGAAGCAGTATTGCCATCTTCTTCCGGACTTATTTCCGGCAATTTTGTAAATAGAAACAGGATCAATACCAACAGAACCAATATCCCTAATCCCACGTAAGGGGGTATAAGGACAGAATTATCGGCAGCATGCTTTTCTACTGTTCCGGCAACTTCCCTGACAACTTCTCCGGCTCCTAAAAAGACCTTGGAGACAGCCTCTCCAAATAGTTCAAATACTGATTTACCTGATTCATTCCTGAATATGAGAACCGAGCCGACAATCGGGCCCAAGACCCAACCGAGCGCGTTAAATGTCTGGGCCAGATTAATACGGCTGGCCGAAGTTTCGGGTGGGCCTAACACTATCGTATAAGGATTAGCAACAGTTTCGAGACAAGTTAATCCCGCAAATAAGATAAGCAAGCCCAGCAAAAAAGCCCCAAAGGCATTAATACCCACCGCCGGAACGAACAGGAAGGCGCCTGCCGCAAACAGGATAAGCCCCACGATAATACCGGTCTTATACCCAAATCGGCGGGCAATATACCCTGCGGGAAGAGCCATAAGGAAATAGGCTCCGTATGCCGACATCTGTATAACCCCTGATTGCGCTTTAGTCAAGTGTAAAGCATCCTGAAAGTGTTTATTCAGCACGTCGAGCAAACTGTGGGCAAATCCCCACATAAAAAACAGGCTGGTTATAAGGATAAAAGGGAACAGATAGTTTTGTCCCCGGCTACCTTTGAATAAAGATTTTTTTGTTTTATTATTCATTTTCGTATCAGATTGATATTCATCATTCAAATAAATGGCTTAATTTAATTGCAACAGCACTCCATTCGCAAGCGTTTACAGGATAATAAGACCTAAAATTAAAGCTATTTTTTATAATTTGACGGCCTTCTTCCATATTTTTTAGTTTTTTGTCAGCAACTGCCTGTTGTAGTATATTTCCTATTGCCGTAGCCTCAGTCAGACCGACGACAACCTCTACATTCAAAGCATCGGCGATATACTGATTCAGTAATTCGTTTTGACTTCCGCCTCCTACAACTGCCAGATGCCTGACATTCCTGCCCGAACAAGCTTCGAGCTTTTTCATTACATAATGGTATTTCATAGCTAGCGATTCGAGCACGCATCGTACAAGCTCCCCTTTTGTCTGAGGCAATAACTGGCGGGTTTTATGACAATACTCCCGAATAGATGCCGACATAGATACCGGATGAGTAAATGCCGGATCGTCGGTGTTTACAATGCTTCTGAACGGTTCACTTTTCGAACATTCCGATAATAAATAATCATAAGAACATTCTTCGTCCCCTCTTTCCCATTCCGCAATTAACCGTTGCAACAACCACAATCCTGTAATATTACACATAAACAGTATCTTGTTGCCTACTCCGCCTTCATTTGTGAAATTGCTCATCATTGCCTCCGGCGTAAGGATAGGTTCTTCGGCCTGTATACCCAGCAGCGACCATGTTCCGGAACTCAGGAAAGCCCATTCTCTCCCCACTGACGGAATCGCAGCAATCGCACTGGCCGTATCATGTGCACCAACAGCGAATACAGGGATTTCAGAAGTTCCTGTTTCCCCGACAAGCTCTCTTTTCAGTTTTCCTATTACAGAGCACGGTTGTACGATTTCGCTCATCAGATGGGATGGGAGTTCTAACTGGTCGAACAAGTCGGGTTCCCAATCCTTTGTTTGGGCGTTCAACAATTGAGAAGTAGAAGCTATTGTATATTCATTACATACTTTTCCGGTGAGATAATAATTAATCAGATCAGGAATAAACAATAGTTTATCGGCAACAAGTAAAGTCAAATCATCATCATTTTCGAGGCTTAACAGTTGAAAAACAGAATTAATTTCCATCTGTTGAATTCCGGTAACAGCATATAGTTTTTCTTTCGAAATCCGGGATATCGCTTTATCCATCATACCCTGCGTACGGCTATCGCGGTAGCAGACAGGATTAGAGATCAACCTTCCTTTTTTATCTATCAATCCGAAATCGACTCCCCAGGCATCAACAGCAATACCTCGCAAATCGTACCCTTTGTTTACAGCCTGGTGTATACCTTCTTTAATATTCCTGAACAGAGATAAAAAATCCCAATACAATGTATCGCCCAATTTTACAGGCGTATTACCGAAACGATGAACCTCATCCAGGCGGATATGGCCGTTCTCTATTATTCCGGCAATAGCACGCCCGCTTCCGGCTCCAAGATCCAAAGCTAAATAGGCCATAGCTCTTATTTTGTAGTTTTTCCTAATACATACACTTCCAGATCGCGGATTTCATCTTCCGTCAACGTTAAATAATTTCCTTCGCCTGCATGTACAATGATACTGCATGCCAGTTCGAAGAATACGGCTTTTTGGAAAGCATCGTCAAAATCTTTTCCACATACAGCCTGTCCATGCTTGCTCATCAAAACGCAGTCGTGACCGGTCAGCGCTTCCGTTACAGCCCCGGCCAATTCTTTCGAACCCGGGCGATAGTAAGGAATAACAGGAATTTCTTTTCCGCAATAGCAAGGCACTTCGGCAACCACATTAAAATTTTCAGGCTTATTATTCATACAAGAGACAATCGTGGCAAATTCCGACTGAAAGTGGAGTACGACATCCATATCTTTACGTTGCCGCAAAACACCCAGATGAAACACACTCTCCATCGAAGGTTTAGGCCCATCAATACGCATGCCTGTAGAAATATCACAGATTGCAACGTTTTCCTTTGCCAGACGGGGAAGCCACGAACCGGTACCCGATACTAAAGCCACATTATCGTCTACTCTCCATGACAGGTTTCCGCTACTGCAAAGCTGCAATCGTTCTTTTCCTATAAGATGTGCCTGTTCTATAAATTTATCTATCTGTTCCTTCTTTATCATAATACTTTCTTATATAGGTTAAGAAACTGTTTAAATTTTAGCGAAAAATATTATTACATGGAAGTCATCTTGACTTTTTATAATTCAGCACTTTTGCCATCCTGAGGAATGAAGGATCCGGTTTTTCAGGAGATATTTGCTTCGCCTTCGCTTCAGCGATTTGCAATTCATTCCGTTCAAAATGACAAAGAGGGCATTTACAAAAAATAGTAGCAAATAGTAAAAAGTCAAGATGACTTCTCTATAAAATAATTATTATCGTATCTGATTGTTCTATTTTTCTCGTCATTGCGAGAAGTGCAACGACGAAGCAATCCATAAAAGAACATTCCGACTGGATTGCTTCACCGCAAGCGGTTCGCAATGACGAGAGAAATAGAACATATAAACACGTCATTTATTTTTAATGATTGTTTAAATACAGCAGCGACCTATGCCGCCGCTGTAAGATGCGGTTTATTTATAAAGAGGCCCATAAGTCTGGCATGCACGATAATCAGCGCCCTCTTTATCCATGCCGAAGGCAGCCCATGCGGCCGGACGATAGATGTCGTCTTCACTTACATTGTGCATACAAACCGGTATACGAAGCATAGAGGCTAATGTGATAAGGTCGGCTCCAATATGGCCATAGCTTATTGAACCGTGGTTTGCTCCCCAATTGTTCATCACCGAATATACATCCTTAAAGTTAGGATCGCCGGTCAGGCGAGGCGCAAACCATGTAGTAGGCCAACCTTTATCTGTGCGGTCGTCCAGTATTTTGTGAACTGCCGGATCGAGCTCCACAGACCAGCCTTCGGCTATTTGAAGCACAGGCCCTAAACCTTTCACTAAGTTCAGGCGTACCATTGTACACGGCATTCCTCCACGTGTAAGGAATTTGGAAGAAAAGCCGCCTCCACGGAAATATTCACGGTTGGCCGGAACCCATCTTGTAGCGTCGAGACAAGCTTTAGCTTCCGCCTCACTGATTTCCCAGAACGGTTTCATTGCAGGCTTGCCGTCCTTACCTTTTTGTTGTGCCGAACCATCTAATGTCGCCGCACCGGAATTGATGAGATGGATAATGCCGTTTGCCGCTTGCCCTTCAAGTTTTTTTCCGGTTACGCGTTCTACAGCCGAAGGACTCCAGTACGTGCGCACATCGGCAAATATCTGAGAGGTATTTGTCAATAAGTAACCGAACAACATGGCAGTACCGTTGAGCGCATCATTTTCTGTTGCCAGAACATAAGGAGCACGGATACCGGTCCAGTCGAACGAAGAATTCAGTATTGCTTCGGCAAAGTCTCCGTTAGGATAGAAGTCTGTCCATTGGCGTTGTCCCTGGAAGCCTCCCGCAATAGCATTGTGTCCTAACGATTCTTCACCGAATCCCATTTCTTTGAGTTTCGGATTACCTACCATTAAGTCGCGCATAATGAGAGCCATTTTTACAACGAACTCCCAATCCAGGTCTTTCCCTTCGCGACTCTTCCGAAGGTCCTGCCTGTTGCATATATCTTCGTTTTCTTTGCAATTGGCTTTCGCCCAGGCTAAAGCTTTTTCAAATTCTTCTTTGTCGTAAATACCTTCTGTCATACGGCGGATAATTTCTACTTCATCCACACCTTCGCAACGCATTCCCAGATAATTTTCAAAGAAATCCGTATTTACGATAGATCCTGCAATTCCCATGCATACAGCGCCGATAGAGAGATAAGATTTGCCTCTCATTGCCGCAACCGCCAATCCTGCTTTTGCAAAACGAAGCAGTTTTTCTTGCACATCGCCAGGTATTTCCGTTGTACCGGCATCCTGTACATCGCGACCGTAGATACCAAAAGCCGGCAATCCCTTTTGTGCATGACCGGCAAGTACAGCAGCCAGATAAACAGCTCCCGGACGTTCTGTTCCGTTGAATCCCCAAACAGCTTTCACCGTATGCGGTTCCATATCCATAGTCTCGCTACCATAGCACCAACACGGAGTTACAGTAATAGTTACACCAACACCTTCCTTGCGGAATTTTTCCGCACAAGCGGCGCTTTCGGCTACGCGGCCGATAGTAGAATCTGCAACAATACATTGAACCGGCGTTCCGTCCGGATATTTAAGAGTAGAAGTGAGTAAATCAACGACACTCTTTGCCATGTTCATCGTTTGGTTTTCGAGCGATTCACGCACACCACCCATACGTCCGTCAATAGTAGGACGGATACCAATTTTAGGCCAATCGCCCTGAAATCTTTTTCTTGTCATGATATTTTAGATTTTAACAGTTAATACCGTTTTCAAGCAACTTCATGCTTTTTACTTCACTTTCTTTATTTATAGGTCTCATGGTATAGACGATATAGATTAGAGTGTAACAAATATATATTCAAAAGACAGCAATTCCTTTCACTATACCGATGAACAGATAGCATTTTTTCGATATTATAGTTAAATAATATGCTGCTATTTATTATAAATTAGTATATTTGCTTTTTATAAACATAATATAAAAACGACGTTTAGATATGCACGGGAAACCAGATCTGATACTGCTCAATGTCGGCCATTCCGAGTTAAATGCGGATTGGAACTGGAAAGAAATATATAGTCCTTTTGCACGAATATATTATGTTGAAAGCGGGGAAGCAAGAACGCGAATCGGGGGGGAAATATACTCTTTGCAGCCCGGCCACCTGTATTTGACCCCACCTTTCACCCTGCATGATGACGAATGCGACAGTTATTTTTCTTTATACTACATTCATTTTTTTGAAAAAGCCTTATATAAAGAATCAATATTTGACATCTATGAATTTCCCATAGAAATAAAAGCCGGCGTTTTGGATTCATTCTTAACAGAGCGATTACTATATATAAATCCGGATCGTCATCTAAGGCATTACGATCCCAAGCTATATGATAATCCGCCTACATTTTCACAATATATTGCAGATAATAACCGAATGCCAATGTATTATTCGATAGAAACTCAAGGTATACTATACCAGCTTTTGTCGAAATTTCTGGAAACAGCAACGGTTAAAACAAGCAATAGGGATATCCGCATAAGTAAGAGCCTGCAATATATCCACGAAAATATAGACAAGGATATATCCGTATCGAACCTGTCTGATATAGCATGCCTTTCGGAAGATCATTTGATTCGTCTGTTCCGTAACGAGATGGGATACACCCCGCTTAAATACGTCAACCTGAAAAAGATAGAAAAAGCACAATTGCTGCTTCTGACCACCGATACTTCAATCAGGGAAATCGCTTTTGAATTATCGATAGATAACATATCATATTTTAACAGGATATTTAAACAATACACCGGAAAAACACCGGGCGAATATCGTTCGGAATATAACAGATAATACTACCTGAAAAAGTTTTTGTATAGTTTGGCAACCAAACCGAATATCTCATACAAAAATACCCTTAAAAGGCTTGGCATTTACCTGTAATTCACTAAATTTACCGCAGGATGTCAACCGTGCGAATAATACCGTTTTTGGTTATTCGGGTTCGTTGGCTCTGATCAGTACAGCATAGATTAGTAATAAATATTGGGTATTTAATTCACTTAAAAATGATTTTATGATAAAGAGACTTATTTTATTGACCGGAATGGTTATAATGGCTGTTATCGTATTCTCCCAGAATTATGAATTAAAAGAGAATATCCCTTACACAGCAGAAGGAGAGATGGACCGTTACAAAAAAGAACGCTGCAAACTCGACATATATTATCCTGCCGGCAAAACAGATTACTCTACAATCGTTTGGTTTCATGGAGGAGGACTTGAAGGCGGCGAAAAAGGAATCCCCTCAGAACTTAAAGACAAAGGAGTGGCTGTAGTTGCTGTCAATTACCGTCTTAGTCCAAAAGCGAAAAATCCCGCATATACCGAAGATGCGGCAGAAGCTGTGGCATGGGTGTTCAATAACATCGCATCTTTCAAAGGCAGTCCCGACAAGATTTTTGTCTCCGGTCATTCGGCCGGAGGGTATTTGTCTCTTATGATTGGGCTAGATAAATCCTATTTAACAAAACATAATATTGATGCGGATAAGATAAAAGGGTTAATTCCGGTTAGCGGACAAACCAACACTCACTATACGATCAAAAAAGAGAGAGGACTTTCATTCGATATCCCATATATAGATGAGTACGCGCCTATTACCCACGCCCGAAAAGACGCTCCTCCTATCCTGTTGATCACAGGTGACAGAAGTATGGAACTGGCAGCACGCTATGAAGAAAATGCTCACTTGGATGTTATCCTCAGAACCGTAGGACACAAAGATGTAACATTATACGAACTGCAAGGCTTTGATCATGGCGGAGTTTACGCTCCGGCATGTTACCTGATGTTAGATTGGATAACGAAACATACAAAATAATAACTAATGGTTCAGAAACTGTTTCTCAGCTTTTTTTAGTCATCCTTTTTCTGTCATTTTCATTCAGATAGATTTTACGCAGACGTATGGCATGCGGGGTTACCTCAACATATTCATCATCTTTGATGTATTCGAGAGCATCTTCAAGGCTGAATATTATAGCCGGAGCTAACTTAGCCTTATCATCGGTTCCTGAAGCCCTGACATTTGTCAGTTTTTTCGATTTTGTAAGATTTACGACTAAATCCCCTTCCTTATTACTTTCCCCTACTATCTGCCCCATATATATATCGGTCTGAGGCTCCACAAAGAAATGGCCCCGGTCTTGCAGCTTATCCAATGCGTACGCATATGCATTTCCCGATTCGCTGGCAATAATAGACCCATTCGATCTTTTATCTATATCTCCTTTCCATGGCTGGAATTCAAGGAACCGATGAGCTATTACAGCCTCTCCTGCCGACAGGGTAAGAGCAGCATTATTCAATCCTATAATGCCTCTTGAAGGAATGGTAAACTCCAGATAGATACGGTCTTTCTTACTTTCCATCATCGTCAGTTCTCCACGGCGGCGCGTAACTAAATCTATAATTTTACTGGAATACTCCTCAGGAAGGTTAATAGTCAATTGTTCGACAGGTTCATATTTTACACCATCTATATTCTTTATGATCACTTTAGGCTGGCCTACTTGCAACTCATAACCTTCGCGACGCATTGTTTCAATTAAGATAGATAAATGAAGAATACCCCTGCCGTAAACGATCCAGGAATCGGAACCTTCTGTAGGCTCGACCCGCAGTGCAAGGTTACGGTCCAATTCTCTCATTAAACGATCGTGAATATGACGGGAA
>JAISES010000343.1 GCA_031263965.1 Prevotella sp.
TTATACTTACTTTTGACAGGGTTTATGGACTGGATACTCATATATCTTCTTCTTTTAGTTTCAAATACAAAGATAGGTCTATAAACCTTTTTTACATAATTCTTTTACCGTTGCAACAAAGTCGTTACGGGTTACAAATTACGGGCAGGTAAGCGGGGCTGCCCGTAACGGATTAATAATTGGATAATTAGTGTGGCATTATTCAAAATGCCGGAGCAAATGTAAGACGAAAAAAGACAGGATGTGTTGATTATCAAGTATCTGGCAGCTTTTGTCCGGCTATGTCGCGGTTTTTATAGAAATCCGGAAAAAATAGACAAAAAACACCTTGCCGTCCAGGCAAAGTGTTTCCAACTGTTTTAACTATAATTTGAAAATGAGAATATGGGTTACTCTCCATATACGGCATCATTTTCATCCTCTCCGGGCGGCTTGTTCCGCTTCCTGGACCTGAGGAATTTTCGGACTTCCGATTCGAGGTAGAAGGGCTTTCCACCAATCCGCATATAGGGCAGTTCGCCCGAAGAACGGTAACGCTGCAAGCTGCGCGAGGTCAACTTGAACAGCATGTAGATATCCTGGTTGTCCAGGATGGTTTCCCCATTCAGGCGGTTCTTGGCTTGCAACAGTTTACGCAGTTCGTACAATAGTTCCAAAATCTGCTTTATATTATCATCGAATTTGTTATCTGATATTTCCATCGTTGAGTTATAATTTTCTAACGACAAAGGTCTTGGATATAGACAGAAAAAAATCCCTATTAGGGATAAGTATTTTTACTGTTAAGTTTACCTGTTTTATTTATAGATAATTAGGTAGACGAACTGAAAAGGCAAGTTCAGAATATAAAGAAGTTGATAGGGAAAAATAGCGTGGTCACTATTTTTAAAACAAAGGCACTGGTATACCTGATATACAAAAATGTGAGCCACGCTACAATAATAGCATTCAGCTTCACACTTCATTTTATGTATATCTAAAAAATTACCAGTTTTTTGTTTTATAAGATGAAATGAAAGTCAATACAAATTTAATGTCCTTACAATTGTCCACTCATAGGCATTTGTTATTTTTCATCGTCTTCGTCCATTTTACTACTGAGTATCTCCTTATGCTTTAACAAATACGGATAATGCCTCAAGCTTATCCGCATTGATGAAGCACGTAATAATTCTTTACTTCTGATTATTTCAGATCCATATCTATTATTCCCATGTTGGACTTATTCCCGATAAGAATTCTTATCTCATTCCCAGAGGAACAAGAAGTAAAAAGAATAGCATCCACGCTTTTAGTCTAAAAAATTACCTGTCACCTTCAGTTCCATCTGCATCTTTTTGTAACGGGTCAAAGCCTCGATATAGTAATAATCAGCATAATTAATAGAAGCATTCACTTCGGATTTATTGGGCCAATGCCCTACCGAATGAAGCAGGAAGGACGGCTTACTTTCTCTACTTTGGTATTTATCAGAAGATAGTTCTATGAGCATATTGGTCGCTGCCTGCTTATACACTTTTGCTTTCTGCTGATTATCTTCCAGTTGAGACAGTTCGAGCAAAGCAGAGGCCACGATTGCTGCCGCCGAGGCATCTCGGGGTTCGTTGGGGATATTTGGCGCATCAAAGTCCCAGAAAGGAACATATTCACCTTTCGGCAAGCGACTCAGATATAAATCCGTTACCTTTTCGGCAAAACGCAGGAACTTCTTATCCTGAGTTTCACGATAAACCATAGTATAACCATATATTGCCCATGCCTGTCCCCGTGCCCAGAGTGTACTGTCTGCATACCCCTGATGAGTTATCCCCTTGATAAAATGCCCGTCTATCGTATCATACACTGCCACATGATAATTCCCTCCATCTTCACGGAAGTGGTGCTTCATCGTCGTTTCAGCATGCTTGGTGGCTATATCATATAGCCTTTTATCTCCTCCGTTTTTGGCTGCCCAATAAAGCATCTCCAGATTAACCATATTATCCATAATGGTGTTGAACGGAGCAAAGCGACCGTTATCTACTTCTCGTGGCCATGAAAGTATAGTGCCCACTTTAAGATTAAACAAAGTCGCTAATGTATCGGCAGCATTCAGGATAATTTGTTTATATTTTTCATTTCCTATCAATCTGTACCCATTACCATAGCTGCAAAATATCTGGAAGCCAAGGTCATGGTCATAAGCCGGAAGCTTTGTTAATGGTTCCAGCAGGTCTGTATAATAAGTTGCTGCATCAGCATCAGTCGATTTTCTCGTATTTTCGTAATTATACCATAAAATCCCCGGCCAGAACCCTACTGTCCATTCCTCTATTTTGACAGGAACGAGATTCCACGTCGTCCGGTTTGCTAATATGTTGCGAGGCATCATCCCTTTTCCATCAATTTCGGATAGCGTTTTATGTACTTGTGTATTACAATAAGCAAGTTCTTTATCGGCATCTAATAGATTCGTATTTTCTTTATTATTACAAGAAAATAATAAAACTACAGATAATGGTAAACCTATTAGCAAGTTTGATAATTTCATAATCCTTGTTTTTATTTATTTTTTCTTTTTCAGTTTTACTTTTCTACCCTGAACCAATCCACATCTATCCAAGAGCGTGTAGTGTTGGGCGTTTTATTCATTATAAACATTCCTGTTTTGGCTCCTATCCATTTGCCTTGTTTTGCTTGAAAAGGTTTTCCGATATTTTCATATTTCTTTCCATCGGTACTGTATGCAAATGTGCATATACCACCATCTTGTACTTTCATTTGCATATAGAAATGCACATTATTGGTCGGAGTCTGATAGTTGAGTTTTTCTTCTATCTTTAGATTTTTCAAGGCAATATCTGTTATAACTTTTTCTTGAGTTTTCTGCTCTGCATCTAAACATACAACCTGCTCCAAAGCATAACCGTTTGCTGTTTTCTTCAAAGCCAGATACGAGTAATCCCATCCCATTATTATCAACCCTGCTTTATCGCCTTCATTTTGTAGCACTGCTGTTACTTTCATAGTGGCTGTAAATTCGGGAGCCGTCAGTTTTTGCATCAGCAGATTGGGTATATCCCAAAAGTTGGTGAAATCTTCGGGATAATACTGCCCGTACATCCGGTAGTATCCCATATTAGAGGCGTAGCCCCATGTTTGTTTCGGGTTGGCGTGCCACGACCATTGCAGGCCGAGCTTCGGACTATCAAACTCATCACTATCCACAGGAGTTTCTATCGGATCAGTTCTGCCAACATTTGGTATTTTGTAAGATGTCACGGGTTCACCGC
>JAISES010000009.1 GCA_031263965.1 Prevotella sp.
GGATGGGTACCAAAGCCTTCTCCTCCTTTTACTATATCATCGTTGATAACCCTGAGCGCACCGAAATGAATGCGGGTAGGATCGTAATAATTTGCAAAACTAAATGTGTGATATGAGTCTAACCAGCCATGATAAGCATGACCTCTCGATGAAGCGCGATACAATGTTGTTTTCATAATAATTTTCCTTTCTGTTTTTAATTTTTTAATATAACATTTTCAGTATACAATTTGTTAGACATCACAAAATTACAACATAAATATATATTTACAAAATAATAAAAATTATACATATATATGAATATATTTATATATAAAAATTACAGATTGATGTTTAGCAGGGCTCATCTCACCACGGCGAAGCAATCCTGAAATTGGGCGGTTAACGGTAGGGGCAGTCCTTTGTGACTGCCCGAAAAGATCCAACCGGATTGCTTCGGATAAACCCTCGCAATGACGGGAAAGAATAAGCAATCGGCGATTGCGTGCGGAAAAAAGAACTGGAAACGGTTTCTCAGAGTGAGATTTATTCGCTGAATAGTTACTCGTATAGACTGTATACTATCTTGGCAATAGGTTCACTTCGGCAAATTAAATGCTTTGCCCAGAGCTTCCATATCCTCCACCGAAGTGCCTTCGGGTTCAAATCCCATCGATTTGGCGGTCAGGTATATTTGTGCCGATTTCGATAAAGTGTCTACCATGTCGAACGCTTCCATTACGTCGTCACTTACCGAAACCACGCCATGTTTCTCCCACATCACCACATCATAATCGTTCAACTGGTCTATAGTCGCATCAGCCAATTCGAATGTGCTCGGCATTTTGTAGGGAACTATGCCCAATCCGCGCGGACAAAAAGCACGTGTTTCGGGAATCATGCTCCAAAGTAGATAAGTCAATTTATCTTTTTCCATAAACTTGCGATTGTGCGTCATTGCAATCAAATCAATAGGATGCGTATGAAGCACCGCTTTGTAAGAGGATCCCTTCCCTATCAGATAGTCGTGGATAGATAAGTGTGATGCCAACTCGGAAGTCGGTTTTACAGGATTGTCGGCAATGATAACATAGCTGCTGCGATCGTCCTGAATGCGGATAAACGATCCGTTTTCCATAGGCCAACGATTCAAGTCGCGCATTCGCCTGTTTGTACCTTTGCAGAAAAAGTATTTACCTTGCAAATGTGGCAGTCTTCGGCCTATTTGTATTGGTTCACCGATAGCCGGCAGTTTTTTTATTTCATCATCTACAAATCCGGTTACATTCACGGTAATGTTACCACCGTTGCGTTCCGCCCAACCTTTTTGCCACAAGTAGCCTGCAACTTCGGCTACGTCTGCCACTTGTTTTGCCAGTTTAGGACGGTTATCCAATATTGATTTCATATTGTTTTTTTGAGTTATTTCTGTTATTTTGATTCGATTTTCTTAGTTTTGAGACATTGCAACGATTATTATCGAAGAGATAAGAACAATCAGACCAAGAATAAGAACAGCAATAGTTTTTGTGCTAACACCTTTCCATTCTTTCAGGATAATGCCCCATACATTGCTGAATATCACATTGAGCGACATCAGGATACTCCACGAGAATGCTAAAAGGGCAGGGCTGTCTGTCAAGAAACTTTTACCCATTTCGAGCCCGAAAAACTGTGAGTACCACAGCACTCCGGCCAATGCACAAAATAGCACATTGTTGATAAGTATATTTCCCGGAACAGAAAGGTATTCTTTACCTGTTTTATTCTTGATGTTTTGTTGTATGCAGTAGGATGCATTAGTCACAAATCCTCCAAGAGTAACAAGAAAGATAACAGGAAGACCAGCAAAAAGAGGTTTTACTCCACCTGCCAGAGCCGCTTCTTTTATCGGCGTTCCGGCTTCTAATCCGAGAGCGAAACATGCACTCATAACACCAGCCAAAAGAGCTACGAGCAAGCCTTTGGTCAAGGCAAAATCCTTAACGGCCGCTTTCTTCTCTTCTTCACTCATGTTTTTCGACCGTAGGCTACCCGCGTATCCGATAATGGCTATACCTGCCAATGTAATGCAAACACCGATCAAAAGCATTAGTCCTTCGCCATAAAACAGGTCGGTTCCGGCAAGTATGGCAGGGAATATAGTACCAAAGGCAGCACAGGTTCCCAACGAAATACTTTGACCGAGAGCAACACCCAAAAAGCGCATACTCAGGCCAAAGGTCAATCCGCCAACGCCCCATAGAACACCGAAGATGATAGCTTTGAGTGCTCCGCCCGAACTCCATAGTTCGAGAAGGCCGCTTCCTTCGGGTATTGCCAACAAAGCCCCTGACAAGGGGAAGACAAGCCATGCAAATATGCCTTGTGTCAGCCAAAACGATTCCCACGACCAATCTTTTACTTTCTTGATCGGCACATAGGAACTTGACTGTCCCAAGCTGCCTATTGCAATGATGATTAATCCAATAAGTGTATTCATATCTATTCTTCTCAAACAACTGCTTACAACAAACAAAGCTAACCTAATAATTTAACCCTAAAAACAATCTATAAACTTATAAAAATATCTGTTGTAAGCAGATTGGGATATTTCTTTTTTATCTTTTCGACGTTACTTCTTTTTCGTATTGTTGGATTTCTCCAATATAATCTTCTCCTATAGCAATATTGTTTTTCAGGCAGAAGTAATCCCATACAGCATTCCAAGGCAAGCTTTTAGCTTCTTCCAACAGGGCAAGTCTCTCGAAATATTGCCCGTTTGCTTCGTACTCGCGAAGTTTACCAATCGGCTCAAGGAAACCTTGCAGGAATGCTTTCTGAGTAGAGCGGATACCGATTGCATAAGCCCCGATACGGTTGATGGAGGCATCGAAGAAGTCCAATCCGACATGTACTCTATCCAAAGCATCGGCACGTACTATTTCTTTTGCCAGATCGATAGTCTCATCATTAAGTAGTACTACATGGTCGGAATCCCAGCGTACGGGACGACTCACATGAAGCATGATTTCAGGCGTGAAAAGAAGTAAAGAAGAAATTTTATCAGCAACACTTTCTGTTAAATGGAAGTGCCCCATATCCAGTGTTACCATCTTTTGCTTTTTAGCGCCATAACCTAAATAGAAGTCATGTGAGCCTACTGTGTAACTTTCAAGGGCGATACCGAACAGTTTGGATTCGATACAGTCTTTCATATTTTTATACTCTTTAGCAAATATCCGGTCTAAGGAGTTTTCCAGTAATGAACGGTACAGATAACGGTTTACAGTTATATCTTTCGATCCGTCGTGTACCCAAATATTCATAATACATGGATCGTTCTGGAATTTACCCATTTCTTCCGATATGGCACGGCAACGTTTTGTATGTTCGATCCAGAAATCACGGATAGCTTTATCGGGATTGGCTAGTGTCAAATCGCCGCTCTTAGGGTGACCGAATGATGTAGAGTTGAAGTCCAGTTTCAGGTTTCTTTCTTTTGCCCATTGCATCCAGCTTGTAAAATGAGCAGGCTCTATTTGGTCGCGGTCTACTGCTTTGCCTCCGAAATCGCCATAGATAGCGTGTAGATTGAAGCGATGATTACCTCCAACCAGAGTTTGTGTTTTTTCGATATCGGCACGCAGTTCATCGATGTTGCGAGCCTTGCCCTGATAGTTTCCCGTAGCTTGGATACCGCCTCCACCAAGATTGCCCAGATTTTCGAAGCCTGTGACATCATCTGCCTGCCAGCAGTGGATAGATATTTGTATTTTTTGCAGTTTTTCGAGTGTCGCGTCTACATCTACACCTATTGCAGCATAGCGTTCTTTAGCTATTTCGAACGATTGTTGAACGAGTTCTGTCTTTTTCATGGTTCTTGTATTTTTTAATATTTTATTTTATTGTTGATATTATCTCCAAGTAGCGGTCGTATGCTTTTTGCCATGCTTCGACATCTTTCGGCATGAATGTTTCGGGTGTAACCGAATTGCAGATCACTTTACGCATATCCTCCAATGAGTTGACGATACCCAGTCCTTTGGCTTGGATCATCACATTACCGATGGCGGTAGCTTCGGCAGGGCCTGCGATTACAGGCATACCTATAGAGTTGGCTGTGGCTTGGTTGAGTAATTGATTTTGCGAGCCGCCTCCTATTACATGTAGTTTCTCTATTTTGAAAGGGGCTGCTTTTTGCAATGCTTCGAGTACAAAGCGATACTTCAATGCCAAACTGTCGAATATACAACGGATAAAGTCTTCGTGCTTCTGAGGAACGGGTTGTCCTGCCTGTTCGCAATAGGTCGCAATAGCCTTAGTCATGCTTTCGGGGTTAGCAAACGAAGGATGGTCGGGATCGATTAGCGATTGGAAACCCGGAACAGAATCCGACATTTTTACAATTTGCGCATAGGTGTATGTAGTACCTGTTATCTCCCATTCTTCGCGGCATTGTTCCAAGAGCCACATGCCGGTGATATTTTTAAGGAAGCGGGTAGTGCCGTCTACTCCACCTTCGTTGGTGAAGTTCATGTTGTACGACTCCTCGTTGATGATAGGGGCTTTTACCTCTATACCCATCAGCGACCATGTGCCTGAGCTCAGGTAAGCGAAGTTTTCACTTTCGGCAGGAACGGCAGCTACGGCTGCTCCTGTATCGTGTCCGGCTACAGCTACAACAGGTACTTCCTCTATGTTACATTCTTTTGCAACCGCCTTATCGACATTGCCGATCACTTCGCCCGGCATTACGATCGGTTGCGTAAATGAAGAGGAAAGGCCGAGTGCTTCGAGTAGCTTCGGTTCGAATTGCTTGGTTACGGGGTTCAGCATTTGCGAAGTGGATGCGATAGTATATTCGCAAACCTTTTTGCCTGTAAGCAAATAGGATAGGGCATCGGGCATAAAGAGTATTTCTTTGGCTGCCTTGAATGGCGCGAAGCCTTCTTGCATGGCGGCAAATAGCTGAAACAGGCTATTGAAATTCATTATCTGGATTCCTGTCGAATCGTAAACTTCCTTACGTGGAACAAGCTTAAAGTATTCTTCGGGCATACCGTTAGTATATGGATCGCGGTAAGCGCGTGGTAAAGAAAGAATAGTTCCATCTTCGCCCAAATAGACGAAATCTACACCCCAGGTGTCAATACCTATTGAGTCAAGTTTGATTCCTTCCGAGGCGGTAACTGTAAGCCCCTCTTTCAATGCCTGATACAAAGCGAAGATATCCCAATAGTATTTGTCGTGTATGCGGATCAATTTATTCGGGAAACGTGTAAGTTCTCGAAGTCGTAAGGTACTCCTCGATAGGGTCGCGATTATAGAACGGCCGCTGGTAGCCCCTAAGTCGAAGGCGAAAAAGGTATATGTTTTCATAATTTTGTCATCTTGTAAGTATCTGTAATTATGCTATTTAAATGCTATTTCGAAACCATTTGAAGTCTTTAAAAGAATAACCTCCATTGTTTGGAGAATTGTTGATAGCTGTTAAAGTATTGAGCGAAGCATCGTCGTCTAACTCTCCTTTTTCTTCAAAAACATAGGTTCCGGATAGCAACGATACTACCAAATGATCGTCTTTTTCTATCACTGATTCTACACCCTGTACGTTTTCAATTTTCACATCATTTTCATAGAAAACCGTTTTTGAACTCTTTCGAGGTAAATATAACGTTGCTGTACTATTAGCCGGCACCGTTATTTTATAAGTATAAAGTCTATCGGCTTTCAACTCCCATGCAGATTTTATTATACCCTGACAGGACGGAAAGCTTGCCTCCGCATACGTAATACGCTCTTGCCCATCGGGCAATGTACTTCTTGTGTCGGGCTTGGGCTGTAGAATAATATGCCTGAATCCGGGATTAGACTCATCTGCCTCTATACCGGCAATAAACCGGAACATCCACTCTGATACCGCGCCATAGGCATAATGATTGAATGAATTCATATCAGGCACATTGAATCCATCTTTGACCGTATAGGAATTCCAACGCTCCCAAATCGTTGTCGCACCCTGATCTACGCTGTAAAGCCAAGATGGGTCGTTGCGCTGCAACATGAGATTATACGCAATATCAGTGGCTCCAAATTCGCTTATGGTTTGGTTTAATATACCTGTTCCGACAAATCCGGTGCTCAGCGTATTATTATTGGTTTTAATTTTATTGGTCAAATATGCGATTGCATCATTTTTCGCATTCCCGTTCGGAAACAGACCTAATTTAAGTGCAAGAAGGTAAGCTGTTTGAGATTTTTCCGTCAGTGAGCCATCAGAGTTGATATATCTGTTATTAAATTCCGTTTTGATATTCTCATATAATGTTTCATATTTTTGTGCGTTCAGATCGAATATATCTCCTGATGAAGAACTTACTGCTCGCGACATCTTTGCCATAAGCTGGGCTGCATAAGCATAATAGGCTACACTGACATATCTTTTTCCGGTGGTTTCGTATGCCAGCCAGTCGCCATAGGCTGTACCTGCGCCATTGTACTGATAACCGTTGCCGGCTTGTTGCGACAGAAAATCCATGTATTTTTCCATTGAAGCATAGTTTTCCAATATGATGTCTTTGTCTGCATACATCAGATAGACTGTCCACGGAACAATAATACCCGCCTCGGCCCACGCCGAATTGCCATAGCCAACCCATGCATGAGGCGCTACATCGGGGTATGCTCCACTCTCGAGCTGACTGTCGCGCATATCACCCATCCATTTCCGGAAAAAGGCTGCTACATCGGCATTGTAAGTAGCTGTTCTGACAAAGATCTGGGTATCCCCTGTCCAACCCAATCTTTCGTCGCGCTGAGGACAGTCGGTTGGAATACTAAGAAAGTTACCTCTTTGTCCCCACCGGATATTGCTGTATAGTTTATTTAAATCCTGATGGCTTGTTGAAAATGCAGCTCTTTCCTCTGTGTCGGAACCTACGACTTCACCAACCAACGATTCGATTTCAATATCTTCTGTTGCTGAGACTTCGCAATATTGAAACCCAAAGAATGTCATACTAGGGGCAAATTCTTCAGAGCCCCCGCCTTTTGCCGTATAATAAAGGCTGGCTTTCGCACCTCGCAGGCTTTGCAAGTAGAGTGTTCCTTTAGCATTATCATTTTTGCGAGACTTTTCGCCCGAATCATTTAGCATTTCGGCATACCTGACTCTTATCTGAGTTCCTGATGAGGCCTTTATCTTCATACGGCTCCAGCCTACTATATTTTGTCCGAGATAATAAATTGCTGTTTGTCCTTTTTTCAGAGAGATGGGCTTATTGCCTGTTATTTCTTTTACAATGTTTATCTCCCCGTAGGTAGAAGCCGTATTTGTTGTTCCGTCGTAGATAGTTATTTTCTGCGGTGTGCGATTTAATTCAGGCCTAACTCGTATTGCAGGACCTGCAAAAGGCTTGATTTCCCCTTCAAAAACATTATTCTCCTTAGCTTGAATCCATTGAGAGTCATCGAACGTTGCACTGGTCCAAGCGCTTTCCATACGAGCGTCATAAAACTCACCTCTGTATATATCGCCATATCGTATTGCCGATTTTTTCGAGGTTTTCCATGTTGAAGGATCTGTTACAACAGTTTCGGTAGTTCCATCTGTATAATTTATTATCAATTTTGCAATTATACCGAGTTTTGTTTCTCCATATTCGCCATGCGATATATCTCCCTCATACCAGCCTCCGGTAACTATAGCGCCTAATGCATTTTGCCCGTCAGCGAGTAGATCGGCCACATCATGGGTAGAATAAAACACTGTTTTTTTATAATCTGTCCATCCCGGCTTCAGTTCGTCATAGATAGTACTTCCATCGGCCTGCAAGTGCCCCACGCGCTTTCCGTTCAGAAACAAATCGTAGACTCCCAATCCTGAAGTATATAATCTGGCGGATTCTACTTGTTTACCGACAGCAAACTCGGTGCGGAACATAGGCGTGCCTAACGATTCGCTATTCAGTATTCTTAATTCACCCAATACTGCACAAACATCCAGTTTCGTATTGCCTCCCACATTGGTTGTAGTAACATCGACAAAATCATTCGATCCGTTTTCAAAATCTTCTTCAAGTATAACAGTGGGCGTTCCGCCTTCATACGTTATGTACCTGATATTATCTATATAAGCCCGCTCCAGGATATTACCGCCTTTGTACGACCTGAACCCGAAATATCCATCTTTCAATGTTGAAGAATAATGAGTATCTACAAGGATATCTTTCAGATAAGTTTTTATTACATTATCCCTGACTTCTATTTTCAGGGGAACTTCCTTGTTCAGTAAATCTGCCTTTGTGAAGAAGCTTTGAAGCGATACATCCTGAGCCGAAGGATTGTTATTCTCGTAGATGTGTCTTCGGAGCAAAGGATAACTCTGATCCTGAAGGTTGATTGACCACATATGCATATTCCGGGTATTTTCTGCTCCAAAAATAACACCTACGGCAGAAGAAACTACAGTCACATCTATTTTCAGATCGAAATTGATCGAATGGGAGGCAACGGATGAATAATCAGGTTTATTCTCTTTTTCAGCATCTTCATATTTTAACCATTTAGCATTGCTCCACCCCAGATTCATCAATCCTGTCTCGAAAAAAGCCGTTTCTGTCGAGAGCGCCTCCCTGTCCGAATTGTCTTTCACCCTTACGTGCCAGTAGTAACGTGTGGAAGGTAACAGAGACGGGCCTGAATAGCTGACTCCTACATTTTTGTCACTATCAACAACTCCGGATGTCCAAACCGTATTTGCTCCCGCTTCATCCGATGTAACAACAATCTCGTACGATTTTTGAGAGATAGCCCGTTCATCCGATTTAAGTTGCCAGCTAAAACGGATAGATGAAGTTTCATCTATACCTACCGGATTTTTCATATACTGTATACGCAGCATTTCCACACTGAATACTTCTCCTGCAGAAAGCGGGCATACAGCGAAGCAAAGTATAATAAAAAGCCACGAAAGCTTTTTATTTATTATTTTTTTATTCATGGTTTTTTATTTAATCTGTTGCAATAATCAACTTTTTACCTTCTTTTAATTGATCGTGACTAATGAAATATCCTTCAATATTGCTTCCTCCATAGGTTATTTTGGAGATTTTTTCTCCATTTCCTTTTCTCTGAATAGAAAAGGAATTGCCACCTAAATCAAACTTAATATTTTCGAATAACGGCACAGTGATGATATATTCGGGGTCGGCAGGAGAGTAGGTGTATAATCCTATTGCGTTCAGCACATACCACGAAGACATTTCTCCTGCATCATCCATTCCTGAATATGCCAGTTTTCCGGCTCCCATGCGATAGTAGTTGTTCATTATCTTATTCAATATTTTTTGAGTTTTCTCCTGCTTATCAATAAAATAATAGAGATACATCGAATTGTGGCCCGGTTGATTTCCATGACAATACTGGCCGATAAAAGTTGTCAGGTTATGAGCCTCATAACCATCCCAAGGAATAGTAAATAAAGAATCGAATTTAACCTCGAAGGCTTCTTTGCTTGGATAAAGAGCAATGAATCCTTCGGGATCGTGAGGAGCAAAAAATGTAGATTGCCACCCATTTGCTTCGCGATACATATATTCATAATATGGCCGTTTGGGGTCGAAAGGCGTAATCCATTCGCCGTTTGCCAAACGTCCGCGCATCAACTGAGTGGCAGGATCGAACAAGTGTTTATAACTGCCGGTTCTTTCCATCAGCTTTTTATAATTCACCGAGTCGCCCAATGCTTTTGACAGCAGTGCAGTGGCATAATCGTCATAGGCATATTCTTGTGTTTTTGTAACGGCCGCCTTAGCTATCGTTTCAAGTTTTGGATTCTCAATATCCATTTCCGAAATCCAGCCTCTTTCAATATATTCTTTCAGATGCGGACGCCCCCCTTCGCCATCTACAAAGGCGTTGTTCAATAAAAGTTGATATGATTTTTGAACGTCAAAGTTGCGAATGCCTCTCAAATAACTTCCTGTGACAAAGGCGGAAGCATGGTCTCCATGAAAAAATGTCGGCATAAAGCCCCTGATAGTTCCGCGGTCGGTGATTGATTTTATAACATCTGCTGTTACATCGGGAGAAATCATTCCCAGAAGTATTAACTTGTTACGATAATCGTCCCAAAAAGAAGGGTTACTATAGTAACGAAATCCATTGTTCACTACCTCGCCTTTTGCATTTACATATTCTCCATTTACATCACTTAGCAGTATTGGCCACAAAAACGCGCGATAGAAAGTAGAATAAAAAGTTTCCATTTGTTCCCCCGTCCCGCCCGATACTTCTATCTTGGACAATAGTGTTTTCCATATGTCTGAAGCCTCCTGTTTTACCTGAGCAAAGTCTTTGGATAAGATTTCCTGTTCCAGGTTCATCTTGGCGTTTTCGATGCTGACATAAGAGAACCCTATTTTCATTTCGAGCGGTTGATTTACATCGTCGTTGTTGTATAAGTTTATAACACTTACCTCAACGCCACCGTCTTCTATAGACTCAATGTTTTTAATGTTGTGATTGGTTACTGCATAAAAATAAAAATTAGCACGGGTTTGCTGATAGCCTGTAAATATATTATCTCCCGATTGTTCTATTTTCCAGTCTCTAACGTGTTCATTAGAGTGAGCGAGATCGGCTAATATTTTTTTGTCTTTCCCGTCTTTATAAGTATATTTGTGGTAAGCGCTTCGTAACGAGGGGCTTACTTCTGCATTTATATTGTATTTCTCCAGATACACCTGATAATATCCGGGGCTAGCCGATTCATTGTCATGGCTGTATCTTGAATCGTAGTTCCGGGGAGATATATCTCCACTGACGGCAATCAGTGGGACATAGCAAAGATTCCAGTGGCCTTTACTTGTATGAACAAAGGCATAGATAGTACTGTCTTCGTACTGATATCCGGATCCGCTTCGCCACATCGTTACAGGAGTGACTTGCACCATAGAGTTAGGAAGCGAGGCTCCGGGATATGCTTCAGCGCCCCAAGCTCTGCGTGTAGGGTTATATCCGAGATTTATACTGTCCCAGAGAGTTGTGGTTCCGATAAACGGATTTACATAGTCAACCAAACGTCTATTTTCTTTTTCCCGAACAGAGCACCCTACAGAGATTACTATCAGTGCTATGGTAATTATAATTTTAAAATACTTTCTCATATTCCTGATCTATGTATAATCGGTAACAAATATAAAGATCTTAATCTTCGCGAGAGCATGAAATTCCAGTGGAAAAACAACAAAAGGGCTTCACTTGATGTCATTTTGCTAATAAGTGATATAAAAAAGACAATTTTGACATTTTATTCTTTTGAAAACATCTGCCTTAAGACTTGATGTTTATTTTTATCACGAAAGGTTCGGTTACGTTTTTATAGTTGGCAGGTAAGATGATGTCATAATAATAAAAACCCTCTTTGTCACGACCTCCGTATTTTACCTCTCCTTTGTTTTTTGTTTCTACGAATTCTGCGCTATATATAATGGTTACATTTTCCACTTCTTTTGCTTTGGGCAATTTTACCCTCACCTTATTATTGACCGGTTTATTGAAGACGATTAGGTACATATTATCTCCGTTTTCGGACTGAGTGTAATATCCCCACTTTTGTTCTTCAAGGCTGCACGAATAAGCCCCATATACCGCTTCCGAATATTTTCCCATCCAATCTCCGATTTGGGTTGCCAGTTGAGCTTCCTCTTTTCGTATATTTCCTTTTCCGTCGGGACCGAAGTTTATGACTAAATTTCCTCCTTTCGAATTGGCTTCGACTAACAGTTGAATCAAATCGTAGGCATCCTTGACATATGTCAGAGACCAGTCTTTGTGATACCCCCATTGATTTTCGGGTACGGTCATGACGCAATCCCAGTCAAATTTAGCAACTTCGGCTTTAGTCTTAGGCAGATTCCTTTCATAGATTTGGTTATAGTCGTCAATCAAGTCTCCGTTAATATCAAAATGACGATATTCAAATTCATCTGATCGGAATCGGCTACCTATTATAAGTTCTTTATGCCTATTTCTAAGTAACTGTTAGGAATTTTTTCGTAGACACTTTTAGAGTTATTTTTTGATGGATTTTTGGGATTGTTACCTGCATAATAGCGGGCTATTACAAGGTAACAATCCCAAAAAGACGCG
>JAISES010000024.1 GCA_031263965.1 Prevotella sp.
AAGATTACAGATCAAAAAGTAATAAATGGGTTTTCTACATTTGGTTTTTTCGATAAAAACGCCAATCTGACTATTCCCATTATCGATCAGAGCGACAATAATGATTTACATTTGCTTTCAGGCAAGGTAGTAGATAAAATCTTCCCTGTATTTGTTAAATCTGTAAATATTGAAGCTGTTAAAGAGTACTATCGGTTTAAAGACAATAGCGAAACCGTAATAATTTTTTATCACGAGGTGATGTGGGATATCCTGAATTTACTCATGGAAAGACGGATTATTCAAATGCCTGTCGCTTTTGAAACGCCGGAGAAGGCTACTTCCATAGATGTTGCTGAACTATGTTTTATTACGATAAATAAATAAAAGGATAAAGAATCTTATGAAAAGCTTATTGTCTGTTATATTCCTAATGCTTGTTTTCTCATCTTGTAATAAAAACAGGCAAGGAAATCTCACTGAAAGTGATGCTGTTAAAGCAGATACAGTTTTAGCAGCATCGGATAGTAAATATAACTATGATTCAGTATTCGTTGTCGAAAATGTAAAATGTCCGAATGTATTTAGAAAAGGCTCCGGTTTTCTAAGAAAAAAAGAGGCGGTTGAGATCTTGAAAATCGCTAATCTTAATTTATACGACTCTATTCCTTTTCAAAAAGAGCTGAAAGAAATTCCGGAAAGTGCGTATCTGGGGAAATATTACAAAGAAAAAGATCAAAATAAATACATTCTTTATATCGGGTACTTATCTCGCTCAAATTTTGTTTTCGAAATTTATCCCGACTTAAATATTATCAAATACCGTGATTTCGCCTCTGGAAACTACAATTGTTGTTGGGATTCAGACTTCGATGGATTTAAAAAAATAGGCAAATTTTATAGCATACTCTATTGTGGTACAGGAAGTGGTTATTGTACCGGTCATGTTTATATTTTTAAAGATCTGGAAAGTGTGCCGGAGAATTCTATTATTGAACAATGTTTTATGTTTGATCCCATAAAGAATGAACATATATTTCTATCTTCATCTGTAAATAACATAACTAATACCAGCATAAGATTTTCTTATGAATACCAAGAAAGGGATGCAGACAGCGAGAAGATTCTTCTTACAAAACATATAGATGTAGAATATGTCTTAGTCGGCAATGAATGGGTTGCCAAAGACAATATTGATATTCAGGAGATGTTTGGGATATATTGATTTATTTCACTCCACCCTCTTTCTTATCACCATTATATTCAGGCAGGACAGAAGGACAAATACAACGGCTCCGCCAACCAGCGCAGGCAGTATTCCCGATCCCTCGAAGTCTACCCATACATTGCGAACCACTTCGCAGTATTTTATCCGCACCAATATAACTATTGCCACAGCCAGCAATAGCACAACAAGATTCATCCCCACCGATAACAGTTCATACGGCCGGATAACTCTTTGCTTTGCGTATCCTATCAACCGCAGGTTGCGCAGTTTTTCCATATTCTTTTCCAGCAGGAGATAGATACTTAGCGTAAGGACAAAGAACGACAAGGCGCAAATAACAAGCCCTACGGCAATAACAATCCCCACAATTATTTTGAGGAAATAAGACATCTTGCTCACCGCCGAATTTTCGCCTTCCACTTCATAGCCATGTTTGCTCAGAAAAGTGGCGATATCAGGATCGGCAGGATTGTTGATCTCTACCATCAGGCGGCTTGGCCTTGCATTTTCCTGTTCACCGAAGTTTTCATTCGCCCATTTCATAAACGACTCGGGTACAAGGATGGTATTTATACGGCTCGAGAATCCGGCAATCTTTCCTTGAAAATTTTTGTACCTGTATTTTCCCGAAATAGTAATATCGATATTGACCATATTGACAAGCCCTTCCGATATTTTAGGCATCGAACGCGCTTCTGCAAATCCGAAGTTGTACAAGTCCAGATAGTTCTTAGGCAGGATGATAGGGATGAAATCGTCATCGGGAGAGAATTTCCAGCTATCGGTTTTTACATCGATGAAATCATCGGGGACGGATTCGAAGAACATTTCGGTGTTTATTCCCTTCTGACTGAAATTTATGCCGCCGAATACTTTAAATCGTGACGAAGTAAAAGCTCCTACCTGTGTCGCAAAACCGGTGTTCGTTATATCTTCCAGTTCTTTTTGCGAAAAGCCCGAAGCCCCGGGATTCAGAGCGTTGAATACTCCGACCTTTTTTGTCAGCACGAGGAAGTCCCGTTTCATAACGGCATCTTTCTCCGAAAACAGAGGATTGATATCCGAATAAAATTGAATACCCAGCAATACGATGGTCAGCCCGATGAGGTTTGCTATGAAGAATCCGGCAAACTGCCCCTTGCTTATATTTTGTTTCAGTAGTTTCCAGACGAGATTCATAGCGAAAGTATTTGTGAATAGTCCATTGGTAAGTCTTTGCCGATAGAGGTGATTATAACGCCTGCTCCCTGTTTTTCAACCTCACCGGCAATAAGGCCGGCTATTATACCGGAATTATTATCATCGAGATGGCTGATAGGTTCGTCCAGAAACAGGAAATCGAAAGGTTGGCATAGAGAGCGGATAACGGCGACGCGCTGTTGTTGTCCCCACGACATTTTTCCGACAGGTTGATTCCTGCGGTATGCGATGCCCAACTGTTCGAACATGGCATCTATTTCTGCATCCGTCTTATGATGGCTAAGGTTGTTTTTCAACCGTATGTTTTCTATCGCGGTCAGTTCGGGGAACAAACGCAACTCCTGAAACAGAAGGCTTAACTCTTTGCATCGGATAATATCCCACTGTTTTTTGTTTATGTTTCTTACTTCTGCATCGTCGAAAAGTATCTGCCCCGAAAAATCAACTCTGTAGCCATAGATATAGCTACAGAGTGAACTTTTTCCTAAGCCTGATCCGGCTTTTATAAGATAAGATTTTCCCTTTTCGAAATCAATATTTTTATTCCACACTTCCGATCCTGTGTCCGGCTTATCGGCGAACGCTTCCGGCAGCGTGTTTTTAAGAGAAATCTTATTCATTTTTTTTAGTTTGTACAACTGTTCTTTTACAGATTATTTTTCTTTTCGAAGGCATAAGTTATTACGCTGTCAATGTATTTACAGATGACAGCCAAGCTGTTGGCGCTATTGTCGTTGATAACGATTTTTCCTTTGCCGTTCATGTTTTTGCCTGAAGCAAAGCTGTAATCTCCCAGCAGGTCCAATCCTTTGGTTGCGAGCTCAAGAGCTGTGGAATCGCGCTGAAGTTCATCCGCCAACATTGTTTTCAGCGAACTCAGATTACCGAATATGAATGAAGTTTTGCCTTTTGCCAGCGATGCAAAATCATTTTTGCCGTCTGTTGCGGTACTTATGTTTTTATAGACGGCTTCGCTGTTGGTAATGTAAATAGTATTGCCTTTTATACCTGCGTATCCTTCCATGCTTCCGTCCAATTTGAAAGAATAAGTGTTTTCATCGATCTCAGCTAAAGCAGAATCAAGCATTTGTTCCTCAGCTGCTACTTCTTTTACTTTGTTTTTAATGAGATCCCATGTCGGTTTGGCATCTTTCAGGTCTGCAAATACACTGAATTCAGGCTCTGTAGACTGATACTCGT
>JAISES010000106.1 GCA_031263965.1 Prevotella sp.
TCTTCTTATCGGCAAATATAGAAAGTTGTTTTTTTAGATAATTTATTGCCTAATTTCAATAATTGTGAAACGAACAATGCTTTCCATCATCCTACCCAACTATAACCACGCTCCCTACCTGAAACAGCGCATCGATTCGATACTGAATCAGACGTATCAGGACTTCGAACTCATCATTCTGGATGATTGTTCGCCGGATAATAGCCGCAACGTTATAGAATTGTACCGCGGCAATCCTCACATATCCCATATTGTTTATAATGAAACAAATTCCGGCTCAACTTTCAAACAATGGAAGAAAGGCATAGAATTGGCAAAAGGGAAGTATATCTGGATAGCCGAAAGCGATGATTATGCAGATATTACATTTTTGGAAAAGGTGATGACATCTATCCAGAAATATAATTCGGCCTATTGCTTTGTAAAAACAACGATCGTAGATAAAGAAAACAACACGGTAAAGCTACAGCCGGCTATATTACACGAAAATACCATGCCTCTGGATGAGTTTACCAAAGAATACCTGCTTTTCAGCAACCCCGTATCCAATGCCAGTATGGCGGTATTCAGGAAAGACGCCCTCGACAAAGCAATATGGGATCATATCACTGATTTCAAATATTGCGGCGACTGGTTACTTTGGGCCTGTTTTATTGGTAACAACCAAACAACTGTATCAGAGGTAAAAGAATACCTGAACTTTTTCAGGACACATCCGGTAAACGTATCTAATAAATCAGAATTGAACGGCTTAGGCATCGTCGAAGGTTTTAAAATATCCATGCTTATAACCAAAAGGCTAAATATAAAGCGAGATAAAGCATTTGCCCTCAAGTGGTACTACAAGTGGCAGGAACATAAATTAAAATTTTCATATTCATCTTCTCTAAATAAAAAAATATTGATTATGTTTATGAAAAAACAGCCTCGTACGGCATATTATGAACTGAAAAGATTGGTATTAAGACTTATTAAAAGATGAAAGTATCCATCATTACAATCAATTACAAGAATGCTTCCGGCCTGGAAAAGACAATCCGAAGTATTATCGCTCAGGATCTGACTGATATTGAATATCTGGTTATTGACGGAAACTCGACGGACGGAAGTGTCGATATCATAAAAAAATACGAAGACAGTATAACTTATTGGGTAAGCGAACCCGATTCGGGCATTTATAATGCCATGAATAAAGGTATCCGTCAGGCAAAGGGCGAATATATCCTGTTTGTCAATAGTGGCGATAACATCCGTGATGATGCCGATATACAGAAAGTATCAGCACATATTACCGGCGAAGATATTGTTTATTTCAATCTGGAAATCAGCGACGATAACGCCAACTATATCAAAGAATACCCCGATTTTCCCGATTTTAAATACTTTACAGAAGATACACTACCTCATCCGGGGTCGTTTATAAAAAAAGAAATGCTGGTAAAATACGGCTACTATTCCGAATATAACAATATCACATCCGATTGGGCATTCTTTATGGACGCCATATGTCTGCTGAATTGCACATATAAGCATGTAAACGACTATTTTTCGACATTCTATACCGATGGAATCAGTTCCGATGCTATCCACAGGGCATTGCTCATACACGAGAGAAACGAGCATATAGCCGCAACTTACCCTTTATACAACAGTATGTATAAAGACCGGATGGAGAAAATAGAAGAACTATATAAGCTCAAACATTCCGTAAGTGTAAGATATCTTAAGAAACTCGGCTTCCTGAAATGGCTTAAATTATAAAAATATGAATCCGATAATATCAGTCATCATGCCTTGCTACAATCAGGCCCAATATATGCCTGATGCACTGCAATCTCTTCTCGATCAGGATTATCCTCATTGGGAATGCATCATGGTAAACGATGGTTCGCCTGATAATACCGAAGAAATTGCAAAGCAATGGACAAATAAAGACAGTCGGTTCAAATATTTCAGGAAAGCAAACAGCGGTGTTTGCAACACCCGGAACTATGGCGCTCAACGAGCTACAGGTGAATACATTGTGCCTTTGGATGGTGATGACAAGCTGGGGCCTCACTATTTTAGCGAAGCCGTCGGGGTGTTTACAAAAGACCCCGAAGTCAGGCTGATATATAGTGATACTGTTTTGTTTGGCGACAGGAATGAAAAAATAGTCAATCCACCGTATAAATTTGAAAATATGTTGATGGAAAATCAGATACATAATTCTGCCATTTTCCGGAAATCTGATTTTATCGAATCGGGCGGATACAATCCGGATATGGTATATGGCATCGAAGACTGGGATTTTTACTTATCCCTGTTAAAGCCGGATTATAAGGTTATCAAACTGGATGCATTCCACTATTATTACCGGATAAAAGCAGAATCACGCTCGGTAGGAGTTAATACCCACAAAGAAAGAAATGATGCAATGCTTCTGCAAATGTTCAAAAATCATGTACCTTTGTTTCTTGAATATTTCAATCCGGTCAGGGATAGGATAGATGCCGAAACATACAAAAAAGAATTATACTGGCATTATCATACAATAGATTACCGGACAGGCCGGATGATTTGTGCACCGTTTCGGGTTATAAAAAAGGCTTTGGGGAAAATTTTCTCTAAGAAATTGTTATGAAGGTAAATGTTATACTCATTACATATAACCACTCCAAATATATACGCCGGACACTGGAAAGCATCCTTGCGCAAAATACTCCGCATGAAGTGGAGATCATTGTAGCAGATGATTGTTCTCCTGACAATACAGTTGAAATAATAAAAGAGTATCAGGATAAAACCCCGTTTACTTT
>JAISES010000191.1 GCA_031263965.1 Prevotella sp.
TGCGATTCTCCTCCCGAAAGCGTTGTAGACGGCTGTCCGAGCTTTAAATAGCCAAGTCCTACTTCTTGCAATACTTTTATTTTGTGCAGGATATTAGGCACATTTTCGAAGAACTCGACAGCCATGTTAATTGTCATATCCAATACATCGGCTATCGATTTTCCTTTGAACCTTACCTCCAAGGTTTCCCTGTTGTATCTCTTGCCATGACATTCTTCACATAGAACGTATACGTCCGGCAAAAAGTTCATGGCTATTGTTTTATATCCGTTGCCTCCGCAGACTTCACATCGTCCGCCTTTTACATTAAAAGAGAACCTGCCGGGTTTATATCCTCTGATTTTTGATTCGGGAAGATTTACGAATAGATTCCGTATATCAGAAAAAACGCCTGTATATGTTGCTGGATTGGAACGGGGTGTTCGACCGATAGGTGATTGATCTACACTGATAACTTTATCGACCAAATCTAAGCCTTCGAAAGATTTATATGGTAGCGGGTCGGTTAAAGATCTGTATAAATGCTGGCTAAGTATGGGCTGTAATGTACCGTTTATCAAGCTTGACTTGCCGCTGCCCGAGACTCCTGTTACACAAATAAACGTATTTAGAGGAAATGTAACAGATACATTTTTCAGATTATGGCCTGTCGCGCCTTTCAGGACGATTTTTTTCCCGTTTCCTTCACGCCGTTTTTGGGGTACCTCGATTTTGAGTTTGCCGTTCAGATAGTCGGCGGTCAATGTGTTAGCTCCTAACATCTTTTGCGGAGTTCCTGCAAAAACAACCTTTCCGCCGCGTCTTCCGGCATAAGGGCCTAAGTCCACTACATAGTCGGCATCTAACATTATGTCTTTGTCATGCTCTACTACAATTACGGAATTACCCGAATCCCGTAGTTTTTTCAAAGAGTCTATCAATCTGTTATTATCCCTTTGGTGAAGCCCTATGCTCGGCTCGTCCAAAATGTATAAAACATTTACCAGTTGTGATCCTATCTGTGTTGCCAGGCGAATGCGCTGGCTTTCTCCGCCGGACAGAGTTACAGAGCCCCTGTTTAATGATAAATAATTGAGCCCCACATCCAGCAGGAATGACAGGCGGGATACGATCTCTTTCTTTATCTCCATTGCTATTGTCTTTTGCCTGTCGGATATATGGTCATCCATATCCTGTATCCAGTCATACAAACGTTGAATGTCCATTCCGGCGAGTTCGGCAATATTTTTTCCGTTTATTTTATAATGAAGAGCTTCTTTATTTAAACGTTGTCCGTTACAATCGGGGCAAACATCCGTTTTAATGAATTGTTCCGCCCATTTTTGGGCTGAGGCTGAAGATTCGCTGTCTTGCTGCATCTCTATGTATTTGGTTACCCCTTCGAATGCGACAACATAATTTGAAGCTCCTAACGACTCATTTTTTATCTGGAGCCTTTCTTCCGTCCCAAACATTATTTCATCCAATGCCTCTTCCGGAATATCTTTGACCGGCGTTTTTATAGTAACTCCGTGCTTTTCACAGATAGCCTCTATTTGCCAGAAAAACAATGAATTTTTGTATTTGCCTAAAGGGGCTATCCCTCCTGCATAAATGCTGAGTTGGGGCTTAGGTACAATCTTGCCCATGTCTATCCGGTTTACGATACCCAGGCCTTTGCAGTGCGGGCAAGCTCCATGCGGAGAATTGAACGAGAATGTATGCGGAGCGGGCTCACTGTATGATAACCCGGTAGTAGGGCACATTAGCCGGCGGCTGAAATGACGGATATCGCCGGAGTCCGCATCTTGAATCATTATCAGTCCATCTCCCTGTTTCATTGCGGTACGCAAGCTGGTTTTCAGGTTGTCGGCAAATTTGTCGGATACCATCAGTTTGTCTATCAGTACCTCGATGCTGTGCATCTTGTATCTGTCGACACGCATACCCGGAATAATCTCCCTGATCACTCCGTCTACACGGACATAGATATATCCTTTTTTACTTATTTGTTCGAATAATTCCTTGTAATGCCCTTTGCGGTTGCGGACTACAGGCGCCAGCAGATATATTTTTTTACCTGCATAGCGTTCCATAATGAGTTCTAATATTTGTTCCTCGGTGTACTTCACCATCTTTTCTCCGGTGAGGTATGAATATGCATCTCCGGCGCGCGCGTAAAGCAGACGCAGAAAGTCGTATATCTCGGTAGTGGTTCCTACTGTGGATCGGGGATTTCGGTTTGTTGTCTTTTGTTCGATCGAAATAACGGGGCTTAATCCGGTTATTTTATCTACATCGGGACGCTCCATTCCACCAAGAAAATTACGGGCGTAGGCTGAAAATGTTTCTATATACCGGCGCTGTCCTTCTGCAAAGATAGTATCAAATGCTAACGACGATTTCCCGCTGCCGCTCAATCCTGTAATAACTACAAGTGAATCACGGGGGATTTCGACATCGATATTTTTAAGATTATGAACGCGTGCTCCATACACGCTGATGGTTTCTTTTTCTTCCGGTATGTTTGTTTCCATTTATATTATAAGAGCTTCTTTTACAGGTGTAGTATATATCACTATTCTTTTCATCAAGGAAGAATTGGGGAAATAACCAACAAAGGTATTACATTATTTCCAAAAACGGAATTGTGTAAGGAGCTCGTAATCTATAAAAAAGCTAAAATGGTCAGAGTCTTTTTTTTACCAAAGAAATAATCCTGTTAGCTCCTGAGTGTAGAACATAAGCGCAGATAATGCTGACTATTGCCATGATAAAAGCCATTAGCCACAGGTTTATATTGTATTTTGCGGAAATGGAATCAATGAATATGAAAAAAACAGAATGGATCAGATATAATTCAAAACTTATTTTTCCGAAGAAAAGGAAAATGCTTCGGATTTTATCTTTCTTTATGTATTTTTCAAATAGGACTGACAGGAACAACGTAAAGCCTGGAGCAATTAGTATAAATGGATACCAGAGCAGCCCTTTCCACAGATAGCGCGAAAAAAAATAATTGTTAAGGAATATATAAAGTAATACAAAGCCGGTAACAGTCAAAATGTAAAGGCCAGCTTTTAAATTCGATGTATTCATTTTTTTATCGGTCGATAATTTGCCGAATAATATTCCGATAAAAAATATAGGGATACGCATTATGAAAAGAGGAAGAATCCATCTGTCAATGCCCGATTTCATAAAAATAACAGTCGCAGCAAGGCTTAAAAATACAGATGCCAATGTAACTAAGTATGGGTTGCGTTTAAATAATTTTATATAGAAAGGGAATATCAGATAAAGAAAAATGAGGCCGCTTACATACCAAAATGGAGCAACATTACCGGTCCATATATCGAGCGCAAATAATTCCTTCAGATAATTAGCAACGGAATAGTCTTTCAGTAATAAATTGCTAAGGAACAGGGCGATAATATAGGCAGGGTATATGCGGATGAATCTTTTCAGATAATATTGTCCGGTAGATTCTTTTTTCAGAGATGAATAATATAGTCCGAACCCTGAAAGAAAATAGAATATATCGACTCCTCCATAAGATATCTGGCTTATGAAGTTCAGGATAGGAATAGAAGGGTAGTCCAGATTAGTAAATGTTCTCGAATGAAATAGCATTATGAACAGGATGCTCACTCCCATCAATAAACTCCTGTGTTTCGACATTAGCTGTAGTTGATTCATCCTTAAGTATTTAATGTTCCTTTCCAAATATAGCATCCTTCATATTCAATGTCGTCTATTTCCGGGTATTTGTCAAAAATCCCAAAAACGGAAGAGCCTGAACCTGTCATTGATGCATATAAAGCTCCCTTTCGGTACAGGCTTTCTTTGATGCTTCCTATGGCAAGGCATTTTTCGAATACGCTTTTTTCAAAATCATTTATCATGACACCTTTCCACTCTTGTACAGGTTTCTTAATTATCTCTTTTAGTGAAATATTGGGCGATGTTGGTTTTATTAAAGAGAATGCGTCTTTGGTCGAAACATGTATATCCGGTTTGATCAGTACGAGAGAATAGCCTTTTAAGGAAAAGTCAACAGGTTCAAATATTTCGCCTATGCCCGTTGCAAACATTGGGCGATTATAAATAAAGAACGGACAATCAGCGCCTAGTCTTACAGCCAGCGAAGCGAGCTCTTCATCTGTCGCGCCTGATCCGAAAGTCTTATTTATAAGTTTAAGCATGAAAGAAGCGTCTGCTGAACCTCCGCCTAAGCCGGCGCCAAAAGGGATTTTTTTTAACAGATATACTTCTACAAAAGGAAAGTCATAATTCTCTCTCATCAACTTTAGCGCTTTCATTGCCAGATTCGATTCAGGGGATGAATCTACTCTGATGCCTGCTTCGATGAAAGTGTCTGCATCCTGTTCCTTCTTTACGGTAATTTCTAAAGCGTCTTTTACAGGGATGGGGTAGAATATTGTTTCCAGATTGTGGTATCCGTCATTCCGTCTGGAAACGATGTTCAGCCCTAAATTTATTTTCGCGTTAGGAAAGCAAATCATATTTTGTTGATTAAAGTCGCTGTAAAGATAAGAATCATCTGCAATATATTGCTTTCTTGAAATATATTATATAGATTACAATAATTGTTTACGCAATTGAAAATCAGCATCCGCCGAATAATATTTATAATTTATTGATTTACAAAATATTGAAATATTGAAGTGTGAAATTTTGAAATATAAATTATAAAAGAAACTATTTTATTACTTTTACAGCCTCATTATCCGAAAAGTGAAAACTTATAATTTACCCTATATAAACCAAGAGGCAGAGACTGTTATTCTTGCTAATGGAGAGTTTCCTTCGCATGAGATACCTCTTTCCATATTCAATAAGAGTAAATACCTTGTTTGTTGCGACGGGGCAATAAATCATCTGTCCGGTACGGATAAGCAGCCCAATGCCATTGTCGGGGACTGCGATTCTTTATCGGAAGAAAATCTGTTGAAATATGCTGGTATTATAAATCGTATATCCGAGCAGGAGACAAACGATTTGACGAAGGCTGTGCATTTTTGTCTCGCACAAAATAGACGTAAGATTACGATACTGGGAGCCACCGGCAAGCGGGAAGACCATACCATTGCCAATGTAAGCTTGCTTTGCGAATATATGATGGATGCCGGTGTGGAAATGATCACCGATCATGGCATATTTGTAGGGATAAATAAAACGTCGGTATTTCGTAGCTGTCCGAAACAACAAGTGTCCCTGTTTTGTATCGACCAAAGCCCTGTCACATCCCATGGCCTGGTATATCCCATAACCGGCCATATATTTACCAACTGGTGGCAGGCCACATTGAATGAGGCTATAGAAGATGAATTTACAATAGAAACTACCGGACGGACAATCGTATATAGAGCATTCAACAATACCATTGGAAGAACCGGCTAAGGTATAACCGGAATCGAAAAGACAGGTAGTGTAACCAGGGCAACCGCACGAAAAAGCGCTATTAATTACTTCAAAGCAAATTGATCCATTTGGAATGTATGGATCATGACTACATAAAATCCGACAAAAAAGTTTAATTTTGCAGAAAAGGAATATAAATAGAATGAATAGAATAACATCTTTATTTGGAATAAAATATCCTGTTGTATCAGGAGGTATGGTTTGGTGCAGCGGATGGCGTTTGGCTTCGGCTGTTAGTAATGCTGGTGGGCTTGGGCTTATCGGTGCGGGGTCTATGCATCCGGAAACACTGCGTGAGCATATACAAAAATGTAAAGCAGCAACAAACAAGCCTTTCGGGGTAAATGTACCGTTGATGTATCCCGAAATAGATACGATCATGGATATTATAATCTCGGAAGGCGTTAAAATAGTTTTTACCTCGGCAGGCAATCCGAAGTTGTGGACAAAAACATTGCAGGGGCAAGGTATCATTGTAGCTCATATAGTCTCTGGTTCCAAATTTGCATTAAAGTGCGAGGAAGCCGGAGTTGATGCTGTTGTGGCTGAAGGTTTTGAGGCTGGGGGGCACAATGGGCGTGAAGAGACTTCGACTATGGTTCTTATACCTCAGGTAAGGCAAAGTACAAACATCCCGTTGATTGCGGCGGGAGGAATTGCTACCGGTGATGGAATGCTGGCGGCTTTTGCTTTGGGGGCAGAGGGCGTCCAGATAGGAACCCGGTTCGCATTAACGCAGGAGAGTTCTGCTTCTCAGGAATTCAAAGAACTGTGCATCGGTTTGAAAGAAGGGGATACAATATTGTCTTTAAAAAAGCTGAGTCCTACGCGTCTGGTGAAAAATGATTTTTACGATTTGGTGCAAGCCGCAGAAGACAGGGGCGCATCGCCCGTGGAAATCCGTGAAATACTTGGCCGAGGAAGATCAAAAAAAGGAATATTTGAAGGAAATCTTTCGGAAGGAGAGCTTGAAATAGGGCAAATTAGTTCTCTTATCGAAAATATTCCTGCTGCCGCAGAAGTTGTAGAAAGCTTAATTGCCGGCTACAATAAAAAGTTGGAACAACTTTCAGGAATAGGAAAGTTTTAGAATAATGTAACCTTTTCCGGCTATGAATAAGCACATCTTTTTCCTTTTATGTCTCTGTTTTCTTTTTTCATGTAAAAAGAAGCCGGAAAGGATTATTGCGGATTTTGACCAGATAAAAGAAAAGAAGGAATTGACCATTATTACTCTCAACAGTTCCACATCTTATTTTATCTACAAGGAAGAGCCGATGGGCTATGACTACGATCTGGCCCAGGATTTTTGCGATCATTATGGCTTTGCCTTAAAGGTGAAAACAGCAGAGAATGTAAATAAATTAGTCGAAATGCTGAATAACGGAGAGGGAGATCTTGTAGCTTATGCTTTACCTATCCGGAGCGAACTGAAAGATTCTGTAACATATTGCGGTTTGGAACGGATATCTCATCAGGTGCTGGTGCAACAGGCTAATAAAGGTGATACAATAATTAAGGATGTGACGGGACTCATCGGAAAAGAGGTTTATGTGGAAGCAAATACCAAATATGACCAGCGCTTAGTCAATCTCGATTCGGAATTGGGTGGAGGAATACAAATCCGTAAGGTCGACGAGGATAGCATAGCCGGTGAAGATCTGATAGAAATGGTTTCTCTCGGTAAAATAAAGTATACAGTCTGTGACGAGTATATTGCTAAACTGAACAGGACATATTACAGGAATATCGATATTTCTTTACAAATAAGTTTCGATCAACGGTCTTCATGGGCTGTCCGCAAAGACTCGCCCCTGTTGGCTAAAGCCTTGGATGATTGGTTTAAGGAGAATGGAAATACACCGGTGTATCAGAGTATAATTAAAAAGTATTTTGAATTAAGTAAACAGCCGTTTGACGGGGATTACGAAATTCCTGAGAATTTACCTGAGGGAGCGGTATCGGTCTATGATGATCTTTTTAAAAAACATGCGAAAGGAACCAAGTACGATTGGTACTTCTTGGCTGCTATCTGCTATCACGAATCACGTTTCCGTAACAATCTGGTTTCCTGGGCCGGTGCTGCCGGTATTATGGGTTTAATGCCCCGGACTGCAAAGTCTTTGGGACTGGCCAGTGAAGATAGGATGAACCCCGATTTGAGTATTGGCGCCGCGGTAGAATTATTAGACAGATTAGATAATATTTTCCGGAAAATAGGAAGCAATGACGAGCGGATGAAATTTATTTTGGCCGCTTATAATGCGGGGAATGGTCATATTAATGATGCGCAGGCCCTGGCTTTAAAGTATGGATCCAATCCTTATATCTGGGAGGGAAACGTAGAAAAATATCTGGAGTTGAAAAGCAACCCAGAATATTATAATGATCCGGTTTGTAAAAGTGGATATTTCAGAGGTGGAGAAACTGTCGGGTATGTGAATAATGTATTGTCCACTATGGAACGCTTTAAAGCGAGAGCGGCAAAGTGATTCAGAATTCTCGTAATCCTGAAACCTTATGCCGGCTCAGGGTTTCCAGCCTTACGTCCTTGCCCACTTCTACGCCTTCCGACGATAAGGCTTGTTCCACGGTCTTAAATGCTATCTCGGGGCGATTGTTGTCCTGACTGAGATGGCAAAGCCATATATTTTGAAGTCCCTTATTGTATATGCCGGTTAAAAACTCTGCTGTATGCCGGTTGCTTAAGTGTCCCATGCCGTTGCATATACGTTGCTTGAGCATATACGGGTATTTCCCCGATTGGAGCATTAATTCATCATAGTTGGCTTCTATTACCAGATGATTTGCCTTAGAAGCATATTCCCTTATTTTGTCGGTAATGCGCCCTATATCGGTTATCAGGACAAAAACCTGATTGTCGAATTCTATATGATAGCCCACGTTTTCGATACTATCGTGAGGTACGTCAAAGGCTGTAATTTTAAAATCGTTTATAAAAAAGGGTTGTTCTTTTTCTACGACTCTTTTCGATTGGTATAACTCAACTTGTACTGCTTTGTTCCGTAAAATGCCTTCATGCACAGCCTCGGTCGCATATATGGGGATATTGTGCTTGTTGCCTAGGCAACCGGCTGTTTTTATGTGATCGGCATGATCGTGTGTGATGAGCACGCCTTTTATCTTGTGGAGCGATACGCCATATTCGCGTAATGCTTTGCTTACAGTACGGATTCCAATACCCGCATCGATGAAAATGCCATTCCCGTTTGAGCCCAGATAGTAGCAATTGCCGCTGCTGCCGCTGCCCATACTGAAGAATTTGTATTTATACCGCGAGAATAATTCGTACTGCATAATTGTGCAAAGGTATAGAGTATCCTGTCAAAATTATGCAGGGTAAATGTTATTTTTTGAAAATATCGGTAACGAAGTTTCGTGTCAAGTTTGAGTAACGCAATAACTTATACCAAAAGAGTTTACAAAGTAAAGGATTAAGTGAATATTTTACACAAGATGCCCCAAGTATAAAAAAAATAATGTATATTTCGAAAATTTTGTTGAATGCAGAACCATGAAAAATAGAAAAATATTTTTAACAATAGCGTCATTAGCATTAATTATTCTAACAGCCGGAGTAATTTATTTAGCGCTGTTATTCAAAGAACGCGAAAGTTTAATTATAAGTGCCTATTTTGGAGTATTGGGCATTGTTGTTACTATCCTTTGGACGAATTATTCTAAAAAGTCCGAAACTGAAGATTCAAAGAATGCACCGAAACAATATGAAAGTCATTTTGCTATTACCTCTTTATTACTATCATTTATTTATATTTTGATAGTATTGTTGTTGCAATGGAATTATAAAATTTGGCTAACCATTGGAATAATTGTTTTTATTGGAAGTGCAATTTGGATTTTTATTCTAGGGATACTTTCAAAGCAATCATTAAGCGGCCAAGAAGATTTTATTGTTAAACCGGAAAAAATTTGGCGTATAATATGGAATATGTTACCTGCCCGTTTCGGCTATGAAAGGAATCCGATACTGAATGTTTTAATAATATATTCTTCCGAAGGGGAAAATCAAGCTAAACAAATACAACAAAGATATGAACAGGCGAAAGACGAGTTGCGCATAGATGAGCATTTATGTGTTGATAATAATAAAAAACAATTGGAGAACAAATTAACCACAACAAATTATATTGGAATACATTTGATTTATACAGAGGATATTAAATCAAAAATGATTTGGGTAAGAGAATTATGTTATGAATGGGCGAATAATAACAAGTCAAAACCGGTTGTATATACAAATTATACTGACGAAGACCAACCTCTCAATTATGGCACCAGCAATAAAGAATCCGATGGAATATTATGCCTTTTTCAACGAACGCATAGCCTTTCCGAATCATGGCGAGAACAAGCAAATATTCAGCATAAGTTTCTCAAGTGGTCATCTGTTTTCTTTATTATCACTTTAATAGGGCTTAATTTTCTTTTTTTTAATCGTTTGAAAAACATCGATAATAGCGAAAGTATTCCGGAAAGCATAAATAAAGGGCAAATAGTTTTAGTTGGTGGCGGAACGGTAAAAGAATATATAGAACAGACTATTGACAGTACAAAATTTTCGCGTGGTAATTTATTATTTATTCCGATGAGAACTGAATTTGGTTGTGAACAACTTGGTGATGCGGGTTTTACCAAACAACTACAAGGCAAGGTAATTATAATGTCATCTGAATACCAGAAAAATGAAAGTATTTTTGGATTAGAAAGAAATAAAACTATTAAACATATTCTTGAAATATATTTACGTAAAGATACTTTCTATATCAAGTCGAAAGGCATCGATTGGCTTAATACAGATGTAAAGGAGGGAATTAGTCTAGATGCTTTAAAGAAAAAGATTGATTCTAATAATAATGTTAAAACAATATTCCACACTAACGTGGGTAGTGGGACATACAATTTTTACAAAAATCTAATCAATTCTGTGACAAAGGAGAAAGCCGTTTATTATGCAGGTACGGATGGAAAGACTGATTTTGCGAAACATAACAATTATATCATTTTGACCCGTTCTTTCTATGACCCTATTCCTGATTCAAACAGGGGAATAGAAAGGATTAATATTAAGGGGGAAAAGGAAATGTCACCGGCAACAGGAGATTTATTTTTATATATACCAATCACAGAAAATGAAATGGCTAATGGACGTCCGTACGTGATTCCAAGCTATATTCAAGAATTTTTGAATAGTCTGGGAAAAAAAATATCCCCCCAAATAGAAGTCAATCAGCATGGAACGATAATACGTGATACTTTATATCACTATCCTTAATGACCTTTGCTGCTGAGTGAATCTTTTGTGTAGTATATAAGCAACCATCGCTCATTAGTGCAGACATGTTGTTTCAAAAGGAGTTTGTATTGCTCTTTTTCTCACGAAAAAAATATCTAAATATTTGTGTATCTTGTTGATTATGTCTACATTTGCAACCCGAATAACGCATGGAATGGGGCTTATTTTGGTGGCAAAATACTGATTGTCATTAAAATAGCTTCTGTTTAGCGTGTTGTTTGCATAAGTAAAATTGTATAATAAAAAAATGAATTTAAAGTTCTAAAGATTAAAACAAGATGCCTACAATTCAACAATTAGTAAGAAAAGGACGGACTGTTTTGGTTGAAAAGAGTAAGTCTCGTGCCCTGGATGCATGTCCTCAACGTAGAGGCGTTTGTATCCGTGTGTATACTACTACTCCCAAAAAACCTAATTCAGCGATGCGTAAGGTGGCGCGTGTACGTTTAACAAACACAAAAGAGGTGAATGCCTATATTCCTGGCGAAGGACATAACTTGCAGGAACACTCTATTGTACTTGTCAGAGGCGGCCGTGTTAAAGACCTTCCGGGAGTTCGTTATCACATTGTTCGGGGAACATTGGATACTGCCGGTGTTAACGGTCGCACGCAACGTCGCTCTAAATACGGAGCAAAACGTCCTAAACCGGGAGCAGCGGCTGCTGCGGCTAAGAAGAAAAAATAATTCCGATTAGTTAAATCCCCTTAACCGAGATTTTTAATTTAGTATTAAAACGGTTTAAGTTTATTGGATAGGCTATACATGGGTTGAGTAAATGGTTCGGAGGAACTGTTGAAGACATCAGAAAATTGGCAACCAAAAACAAAAACAAAATTTTTTAAGAAAAAATGAGAAAAGCAAAACCAAAGAAAAGACAGATCCTTCCGGATCCTGTTTTCGGTGATGTAAAGGTTACAAAGTTTGTTAACCACTTAATGTACGATGGTAAGAAATCGACCGCATTCGATATTTTCTATACAGCGCTGGAAATTGTAAAGAAAAAATTACCAAACGAAGAAAAGTCTGCTCTCGAGGTTTGGAAAGCAGCATTAGATAATGTAACTCCGCAAGTAGAAGTGAAGTCTCGCCGGGTAGGTGGTGCAACATTTCAGGTTCCTACCGAAATACGCCCAGACCGTAAAGAATCGATTTGTATGAAAAATCTTATCCTGTATGCCCGCAAAAGAGGCGGTAAAACTATGGCCGACAGATTGGGCGCGGAAATTGTAGATGCATTCAACAGTCAAGGTGGTTCATTTAAAAGAAAAGAGGATATGCACAAAATGGCTGAGGCCAACCGTGCTTTTGCTCATTTCAGATTTTAACCAAACAAGGAGAGCTAATTAAAGAACAATGGCAAAGGGAATAGATAATTTAAAACTTACTAGAAATATAGGCATCATGGCTCACATTGATGCCGGAAAAACGACTACCTCGGAACGTATTTTGTTTTATACAGGACTAACTCACAAGATAGGTGAGGTGCACGATGGCGCTGCAACAATGGACTGGATGGCGCAAGAACAGGAACGCGGTATCACTATTACATCTGCTGCAACAACGGCTAGCTGGAAATACAACAATGAGATCTTTAAGATCAACCTGATAGATACTCCCGGACACGTTGACTTTACGGTAGAGGTAGAACGCTCGCTTCGTATCCTCGACGGCGCTATTGCTGCTTACGATGCCGTAAGTGGTGTAGAACCGCAATCGGAAACGGTGTGGCGTCAAGCTGACAAATACGATGTCCCTCGTATGTGTTATGTTAACAAAATGGATCGTTCGGGTGCCGACTTCTTTGAAGTGGTTCGTCAAATCAAGGAAATGTTGAATGGTAATCCTTGTCCGGTTCAAATTCCAATTGGAGCAGAAGAAAACTTCAAAGGTATTGTCGACCTGATCAATATGAAGGCGATGTACTGGCATGACGAAACAATGGGAGCCGACTATGAGTTGGATGAAATACCGGCAGAATGTCTTGCCGAAGCTCAGGAATGGAGAGATAAAATGTTGGAGAAAGCCGCAGAATGTGATGAAACACTGATGGAGAAATTCTTTGATGATCCGTCATCTATTACAGAAGAAGAAATCATCGCAGCTATACGCAAGGGTACATTATCCATGCAGATCAATCCGATGTTTTGTGGTTCCTCCTTCAAAAATAAAGGCGTTCAGCCATTGCTGGATGGAGTGTGCAAATTCTTACCCAGCCCAACCGATACTTTAGCTATCGAGGGTACAAATCCGGAGACAGGAGAAACAGTATCCCGTCATCCAAGTCCGGACGAGCCTATGGCCGCTTTGGCGTTTAAGATCGCTACAGACCCGTTTGTCGGGCGTTTATGTTTCTTCCGTGTTTATTCCGGAGAATTGGCTGCCGGTTCTTATGTATACAATGCCCGTTCCGAGAAAAAAGAACGTATTTCGCGTCTGTTCCAGATGCACTCAAACAAACAGAATCCGAAAGATGTTATCGGATGCGGTGATATAGGTGCAGGAGTAGGCTTCAAAGATATCCGTACCGGCGATACTTTATGTGATGAAAATAATCCGATCGTTCTTGAGTCTATGGACTTCCCTGAACCGGTTATCGGAATCGCTATTGAGCCGATTACCCAAAAAGACCTGGACAAATTGTCTAACGGCCTTTCCAAATTGGCTGAAGAAGATCCTACATTCCGTGTACATACAGACGAGGATTCCGGTCAAACCATTATAGAAGGTATGGGTGAACTTCACCTTGAGATTATTATCGACCGCCTGAAACGTGAGTTCAAGGTTGAATGTAATCAAGGGCGTCCTCAGGTATCTTATAAAGAAGCGATCTCTCAAACAGTCGAGCTTCGCGAAGTTTATAAGAAACAATCCGGAGGCCGTGGTAAATTTGCCGATATCATTGTTAAGGTTGGCCCTGCTGATGCAGACTTCGAAGGTGAACTTCAGTTTATCGATGAAGTAAAAGGAGGTAACGTTCCTAAAGAATTTATCCCATCTGTTCAGAAAGGTTTCCTTGCTGCAATGAAGAATGGTGTCCTTGCCGGATACGCGCTTGATAAACTGAAAGTAGTTCTTGTAGACGGTTCTTACCATACGGTGGACTCTGACCAGTTGTCATTTGAACTTTGCGCTAAGTTTGCTTTCAAAAATGCCTGTGAAAAAGCAAGTCCTGTGTTACAGGAGCCTATCATGAAACTGGAGGTGGTAACTCCGGAAGAAAGCATGGGTGATGTAATCTCCGACCTGAACAAACGTCGCGGACAAGTTGAAGGCATGGAATCGAGCCGTTCAGGTGCGCGTATCGTAAAAGCAAAAGTGCCTTTGGCCGAAATGTTCGGATATGTAACATCGTTGAGGACAATCACTTCAGGCAGGGCAACGTCAGCAATGACATTCTCTCACTACGAGATGGTTTCTCCTTCGATTGCGCGCCAGGTTTTGACCGAAGTTAAAGGACGTGTCGATCTGATTAAATAAAATTTCAGGCTGTGGTTAGTGAATGACTCTTAACCACAGCTTTATTATAATAATTATAAATAATTAAAACTAAGTGATGAGACAGAAAATCAGAATTAAACTGAAATCGTACGATTACACACTGGTAGACAAATCTGCCGAAAAAATCGTTAAAACGGTAAAAGCAACAGGTGCAGTAGTAAGCGGGCCAATTCCATTGCCGACACACAAACGCATTTTTACTGTAAACCGTTCAACATTCGTTAACAAAAAGTCCCGTGAGCAGTTCGAATTATCTTCATATAAGAGATTGATCGACATTTATAGCTCCACGGCCAAAACAGTAGATGCGCTTATGAAACTTGAGTTGCCAAGTGGAGTAGAAGTTGAAATCAAAGTATAAGGTAGTTACGGGTTACGGGTTACAAATTACAAGCTTTTTTAGAGGTGGTAATTTGTTTCGTAGGTCGTCTCTATAATATGAATAAATTAATAATTAATGGTTGCGCAGTATTCGGGTCTTGTAACTCGTAACTCGTAACTTGTAACTAAACTAAATAGAGAAATGCCAGGATTATTAGGAAAAAAAATCGGAATGACATCCGTTTTCAGTGCCGAGGGAAAAAATATTCCATGCACTGTTATCGAAGTGGGTCCTTGTGTTGTTACTCAGGTAAAAACAGTTGAAAAAGACGGTTACGAAGCGTTGCAGCTTGGTTTTGTCGAAAAGAAAGACAAACACACAAGCAGACCTGAAGCCGGACATTTTAAGAAAGCCGGAGTAGCGCCTCAAAGACACTTGGCCGAGTTCAAAGGAATTGAAGGTCGCAAACCGGGCGATGTGATAGCTGTAGACTTCTTCGAAGGAACTGATTATGTAGACGTAATCGGAACATCGAAAGGAAAAGGATTCCAGGGTGTTGTCAAGCGTCATCACTTTGCCGGAGTAGGACAAGCTACTCTGGGACAACACAACCGTCTTCGCGCACCGGGATCAATCGGAGCCTGTTCATACCCAGCAAAGGTATTTAAAGGAACAAAAATGGCCGGACAATTAGGGAACGAACGTGTTACTGTTCAAAACCTTGAAGTGATTAAAATTATTCCAGAACACAATCTTTTGTTGATTAAAGGTTCTGTTCCGGGAAGTAAAGGTTCAATCGTAATAATTGAGAAGTAATGGAACTGAGCGTATTAGATAGAAACGGTAAAGACACCGGAAAAAAAGTAGCTCTGAATGATGCTATTTATGGAATTGAGCCTAACGAGCACGTTCTTTGGTTAGATGTGAAACAATATCTTGCAAATCAGCGTCAAGGTACTCACAAAACGAAAGAAAGAAGTGAATTGTCGGGAAGTACACGCAAGCTGGTCCGCCAGAAAGGCGGAGGTGGCGCCCGCCGCGGTGATATCAAATCACCCGTATTGGTTGGCGGAGCCCGTGCATTTGGCCCTAAACCCAGAGATTACAGCTTCAAATTGAATAAGAAAGTAAAACAACTGGCTCGTAAATCTGCGCTTTCTACTAAAGCAAAAGAAAACCAGATCGTAGTTGTTGAAGACCTTTCGTTCGATGCTCCAAAAACAAAAGATTTTGTAGCATTGGCCAACAATCTGCAAGTTGCTGGTAAAAAGATACTTCTGGTTTTGCCGGATCAAAATAAAAATGTATATTTGTCGGCTCGTAATTTAGAGAGAGTAAAAGTTGTAAGAGCTTCTGACTTAAATACTTATTCAATACTTAACTGTACAAGTCTGGTGTTGGCTGAGTCTTCGGTAGCTGTTATAGATAACCTTTTAAAAGCATAAGGAGGTAAACTATGGGAATTTTGATTAAACCAATATTGACAGAAAAACAAACAGCGATTTCAGAGAAGTTCTCTAATCGTTATGGTTTTCGTGTTGCTCCAAGTGCAAACAAAGTGGAGATTAAGAAAGCAGTGGAAGAGCTTTACAGCGTAACAGTTGTATCCGTAAATACAATGAACTATGACGGAAAGCGTAAAAGCCGCAACACCAAAGCAGGCGTTATCAACGGACGGACTCCGGCTTTCAAAAAAGCAATAATCACCCTCAAAGACGGTGAAAGTATAGACTTTTTTAGTAATATCTAAATAAAAAATGGCAGTACGTAAATTAAAGCCCACAACACCGGGGCAGAGACACAAAATTATTGGTACATTCGAAGAAATCACTGCAAGTGTACCAGAAAAATCCCTTGTAGTCGGCAAAAAAGCGTCTGGAGGTCGTAACAACCAAGGTAAGATGACAATGCGTTATCTTGGAGGCGGTCACAAAAGAGCTTACAGGCTTATCGATTTCAAGAGAACAAAAGACGGAGTACCAGCTTCTGTAAAATCAATCGAATACGATCCGAACCGTTCGGCGCGTATCGCATTGTTGTATTATGCAGATGGAGCAAAGACATATATCCTGGCTCCTCAAGGTTTGGTAGTAGGTCAGACAGTGATATCAGGAGCCGATGCCGCCCCTGAGGTTGGAAATGCATTGCCGTTGGCGAAAATTCCAATCGGTACAGTGATTCATAATGTAGAACTGCGTCCTGGTCAGGGAGCTAAAATGGTTCGTTCGGCAGGTGCATTTGCACAGTTGACTTCACGCGAAGGCAACTACGCTATCATCAAAATGCCTTCAGGCGAAACACGCAAGATCCTTTTAACCTGCAAAGCCACTGTCGGTAGTGTAGGCAACTCAGACCACGGACTCGAAAAATCAGGTAAAGCCGGACGCTCCCGTTGGCTTGGTCGCCGTCCTCACAACCGTGGTGTCGTAATGAACCCGGTAGATCACCCGATGGGTGGTGGTGAAGGCCGTGCTTCAGGAGGACACCCGCGTTCACGCAAGGGATTGTATGCTAAGGGTCTTAAAACCAGAGCTCCTAAGAAACACTCTTCTAAGTACATCGTAGAAAGAAGAAAGAAATAATAACCTGATTAATCAATAATAAATTATGAGTCGTTCGTTAAAAAAAGGCCCGTATATTAATGTTAAGCTTGAGAAAAAAGTCTTGGCTATGAATGAGTCAGGTAAAAAAGCTGTAGTTAAAACATGGGCAAGAGCTTCGATGATATCACCCGACTTTGTAGGCCATACTGTTGCTGTTCACAACGGAAATAAATTTATTCCCGTATATATAACAGAAAACATGGTAGGTCACAAATTAGGGGAATTTGCGCTTACACGTACATTCCGCGGACATGGTGGTAACAAGAAAAAATAATTGAAGCAGCCAATAATTAATTAAAAAAGAAAACATTAAAAATAATGGGTAAGAGAAAACGTATAGCAGCTGAAGCAAGAAAAGAAGCTCAAAGGACTATTTCTTTTGCTAAGTTGAACGATGTACCGACTTCGCCCCGGAAAATGCGCCTTGTGGCAGATATGATCCGTGGTGTGGAAGCGTTCAGAGCACTTGGCGTACTGAAATACTCAAATAAGGAAGCTGCTGCTAAATTAGAAAAACTATTACGTTCAGCTATCGCAAACTGGGAAGCTAAAAATGAACGTAAAGCCGAAAGTGGTGAACTATTTGTGTCATTGATAAACGTAGACGGAGGCGCCATGCTCAAAAGAATGCGTCCGGCCCCGCAAGGAAGAGGTTATAGAATCCGTAAACGCTCGAATCATGTAACACTTCACGTAGATACACTTAATAAAGAAAATCAAAATTAATTAGCAGATGGGACAAAAAGTAAATCCAATAGCAAATCGTTTAGGTATCATCCGCGGATGGGATTCTAA
>JAISES010000212.1 GCA_031263965.1 Prevotella sp.
GGCTCTTGCCCCTCTTGAAACCCTGCTCTAAAACGAAACGCTCCCTGCCTGAAAGTTGTGGCGTTTTGACTCTGCCCATGATCGCTAAGATACAAAATAATATAATATAATTTTGATGACATACTTATTAACAAATATTCATTGTTACATTAAGAAATTAATAAGATAATTATAGGCTAAGTTTGAGTGGCGTACTTTCATGGCTGCAATGATTCTGTTAATTGGTAGTTTATTTGTTCGGACTATTCTTGCGTGAGAAAAATAATTTTAAAAAATGTAGATGAATGTAAAAATATATTTTTTATGTTTCCGTATAGATTTATTGTCAAAGCCTTTCTTTTGTTATTCATGTCTATGTATTTGTATTTTGTAATTATCCTGCAAATAATTAAAATAAAAAAATATTAAAAATACATCTAATAATACATAAAATACAGAGGTACCTCTGAAAAAATATGAAGAAATCTTATATATTTGTGCTAACCGAATAGTGCATAATATTGTATTTGGTATATTTTACACAATGAAAAGCATTTCTATTTATATTTTACTGTCATTTCTTTATTTCTTTTGATCGGATCTATATATGTTATCCTGATATATGTCGGTTTTGGTTATAGGTGATGAGGGAGGATGCCGGAAGTTAAAATTTTATTAGTTGCAATGATATGAAAAAATTAAATTTCTGCTTGATTTTACTAATGTTATTCTCCGCATCTGCCTATGCTCAATCTAACAAAAGATTTATACGCGGAGTATGGGTAGCCACTGTTGCTAATATAGACTGGCCTGCGCAAAAGGGCCTTTCGGCAGAGGAGCAAAAACAGGAAATGATAAACCTGTTGGACAAAGTGAAGGCATATAATATGAATACCATTATCTTTCAGATAAGACCGACAGCAGATGCTTTTTACAAGTCCGAATTTGAGCCTTATAGTCATTGGCTGACAGGTGTGCAGGGGCAAGACCCTGGTTATGATCCGTTACGGTTTACAGTTGACGAATGTCATAAGCGAGGACTGAATATACATGTGTGGCTCAATCCATATCGTATAAATAACGACACTGTTGGCTATAACACATATGCCAAAGATCATATTATAAATAAACATCCGGAATGGGTAATAAATTACGGTAAAGCTAAATACTTCGATCCGGGTTTGGCTGAAGTCCGCCAATTTACGTGCAATGTAGTAAAGGACATTGTAAATAATTATGATATAGATGCAATACATATGGATGACTATTTTTATCCATACAAAATTGCAAAGCAGGAATTTCCTGATTCTATAACATTTGCTAAATATCCACGGGGATTTAAAGATAAAGAAGATTGGCGCAGGAATAATGTCAATTTGATAATAAAAGAAATAAACGAAACAATAAAATCTGTTAAGCCTTGGGTCGAGTTTGGAATTTCTCCATTTGCTATCTGGCGTAATAAGACAGAAGATCCTCGCGGATCGGATACGAAAGCAATGACCAATTACGATGGTTTGTATGCCGATATTTTGTTATGGCAGGAAAAGGGATGGATCGACTATGTGTTGCCACAACTATATTTTAATATAGGATACGAAATTGCAGACTATGCTATATTGGCCGACTGGTGGTCGAAATATAATTATGGCGCGAATGTATATGCCGGCCTGGCTCCATATAGGGTTTCAAAGCAAGCTAAACAAAAAGAATGGCATAATTCAAAGGAACTTATTCGTCAGATAAAAAGAAATATGTCAGACCCTAATATTAAAGGAGAAATCTATTTCAGCGCCAAATCCTTGTTTAATAAACCTGAAGTAAAACTGGAAAAACAACTTACTAAAAAAGAATATAAATACTTGAGCATTTCGCCGGAAAATAATAGAATTAAACGTATTGAACCTGAAAATCCACAGAATGCATCAATTCAGATAATTGACGACCGGAATATTTCTTTAAAGTGGCAGCGTGGTAAGGATGCCAAACGTTTTGTGATATATAAGTTCAAAAGAAATAAGCCGGTAAATAAAGATAATCCAGAGAACATTGTTGCAGTAACCGGCTTAACGGAATTAACAATACCTTGCAAAAATGAAAAGGATTTAGAAAAATACAGATATGGAGTTACCAGCCTGAGTCCTTCTCATTCTGAGAGTTCTATCGTGTTTTTTAATTAAATAGGTTTTTAGATTAAAAAGGAAGTATGAAATAAAATAATAATACTCGCCCCCTTTCATATCTGAAAACTTCGAACCGATTAAGATATATATACAATTTATAATGCGAGTCAACTTATAGTATGTACTTATTGTTCTCCGGTTGGACAGAATCAGATCAATTTATATGCTAACTGGGGATATACATTGAGCCAGACTGCGGGCTGGTAAAATATTGTTCATGTAATAACCAAAAGGAGGTAGCCCAGTATCTCGGGATGCCTCCTTTTAGTTTACTAAACAGGATGATACTTAGAAACTATTCAAGAAGCTGTTTGAATCTTATAGTAATATTTTTCGCTAAAATTAAGAAACTATTTGAATTTTATAGCAAATTTTTTTTATAGGTATTTTCAGATGGATTTTTTTCTTTTTGCTTGCAGGTTTAGCGGGCTAAACCAAAAGGAAAAAGGGGAAAATACGCTGAAAAGAGCATAAAAAAATTGCTAAGAAGTTTTTTTCAAATCCTATAATAATATTTTTCGATAAAATTCAAACAGTTTCTAAAACAGTTTCTTCGGATTTTATTCTTATATTCATTGTCTTAATCTAAACAGGAAACCCTGATGGCTGTTATAGGAATTGATTTAGGGGGAACAAAAATTACAGGAGCTGTTTTCGACAACGATGGAAACATGCTTCACAAAGTATCTTCTTTGCTTGAGCACAGGCAGGGAAGCGAAGTAGGGGCATTAGTAAAGAGTACTATTGATAGTCTCATAGACTTACATAAAATTGCAGATATACAATCTGCCGGAATCTGTGTGCCCGGTATTGCCAATAGCAAAACCGGCAAAATATGGGCTCCGAATATCAAAGGATGGGATGACTATCCGTTACAAAAAGAAATTGAAGATCACTTAAAGAACCATTCTATAAAGATTGATATAGCCAGTGACAGGACTTGCTATATACTTGGCGAAACGTGGAAAGGCGCTGCCATGGAGTGTAGCAATGCTCTGTTTATAGCTGTGGGAACAGGCATCGGAGTAGGTATTTTAGTTGATGGGAAAATTCTTCATGGACATGGAGATGTAGTTGGCGCAGCCGGTTGGTTGGCATTGGAAACTCCATATCTGGATGAGTATGAGATGTGCGGCTGCTTTGAAAGCCAGGCATCGGGAAATGGCATTGCATGGCAGACCAGAAAAATAATAAAAGGGGACACTCTTTTCAAAGAGAGCATACTTTATAATAAAGATGTAGAAACAATTATCGCCCAGGATATATTTGAAGCATATGAACAAAAAGACCCATTGGCTATATTTGTTCTTGGCAAGGCTGTAAGAATGTGGGGAATGGCATCTGCTAATTTAGTAAGTTTGTTAAACCCCGAAAAAATCATATGGGGTGGAGGGGTTTTTGGCCCTGCATCGCAGTTTATAGACAATATCTATGAGGAGGCGTGTAAATGGGCGCAGCCTGTAAGTATTCGCAGGGTTTGTTTTGAACAGTCTCATTTATCAGGTGACGCGGGACTGTATGGTGCCGGTTATCTGGCTATTCTTTCACTTAAATGAGTAAGTATATGTATAATAAAAATTTTGTCTACATCGCATCCTGTATAGGAATGGCATTCTTTGGCGTAGCCTTTATTGTAATGGGCTCAGTATTGCCGTCTCTGACAGAGAAATATAGTCTCGATACTGTGGGCGCTTCATCTCTGGTGACATTTCTTCCGGTTGGCGTATTACTCGGATCGCTTATCTTCGGCCCTGTAGTAGACCGGTTTGGATATAAAATATTACTTATTGTCAGTACGCTCATAACTATATTGGGTATAGAAGGTTTATCTTTATTTGATGATCTGTCAATATTGCGAGGTTGCATTTTCTTTATCGGACTGGGTGGAGGCATGCTTAACGGATCGACAAATGCTCTTGCATCAGATGTTTCCGATGACCATAATCGTAGCTCCAGACTCAGCATATTGGGGGTTTCGTACGGGTTAGGAGCTTTGATTGTACCTTTTTTGCTTGGCGTACTTTCAAAAAATTACTCCTACGAAATAATCCTTCAGTGGACAGGGGTTTTCATGCTCTTTTGCGCAGCATATTTTATAGCGGTCAAATTTCCGGAGCCAAAGTTTAAACAGGGATTTCCTGCCAAACAGGCAGTATCCCTGCTTAAACAGCCGGTATTACTGGTTCTTAGTTTTTTCCTGTTTTTCCAGAGTGGAATGGAAGGCCTATCTAATAATTGGGCAACAAGTTATTTAAAAGCTGCAACATCTATCGAAGAAGGAGATATAGTATTGACCCTGACTTTTTTCGTATTGGGTATGACGGTAGCCCGTTTATTTTTGAGCTACATTTTTAAGAAGGTAAAGCAAAATCATGTCCTTTTTGGAGCAATGACGATAGCTTTGATAGGAATAGCTTTATTGAACCTGTCAACAACATTTCCGGTAGCCACATCAGGTTTATTCTTAACCGGTGTTGGCTTGTCAGCGGGATTTCCTGTTGCGATCGGACTTATAGGCTCTGCATACAAACAAACATCAGGTACGGCAATAGGCATAGCTCTTTTTATAGCATTAGGCGGAAACTCTATCCTGAATTATGCTATGGGACATATTTCCAAAATATTCGGGATAGATTCCTTCCCTATATTTCTTGCTGTTTTGCTGATAATACAATCAATTATAGTATTTACAAATCCAAAAATTATTAATAATAAATCTTGAGAAAATTATGTTAGCATTAGAATGGTTGGCAAATGCCCGCGGCATTATGCAAAAGATTGAAGAAACTCAGTTGGAAAATATCAAGAAGGCCGCATTGGTGATGGCCGACAGCATAGAATCGAACCATTGGGTGCATACGTTTGGTTGCGGACACGCTACAATACCGGTAGAAGAAATGTATCCGCGTATTGGTGGGTTTGTCGGTTTCCATCCTATGGTAGAATTGCCTATGACATTCTTTACCGGAATAACAGGACAAATGGGGATTCATCAATTCTTATTTCTTGAACGTGCCGAAGGTTATGGTAATGCTATAATGAAGGCATATAATTTCGATAAGCAGGATTGTATCTGGATTTTCTCACATACAGGTATTAATAATGTGAATATCGATGTGGCTATACGTGCAAAAGAACTTGGAATGAAGGTTATCGTATTTGGTTCGGCTGCTGAGGCAAAAGGAAAAGTAACACGCCACCCGAGTGGAAAAACAATATTTGAGATAGCCGATATAGTAGTTGACTCCTGCGTGCCGGTGGTTGATGCATCTGTTCCGTTGAAGAACCATCAGGATAAAGTCGGTCCGGTGTCTACACTGGCTTTTGTAACAATGGTATGGATGACAATAACTACTGTGGCTGAAATATTAGTCGGCAGGGGAGTTAAACTCTATATACATCCTTCACACAATGTTCCGGGAGATACTACTGCCCACGAACGCCTGGATGCATGCCTGGCCGAGTATAAGAAGCGGGTATCAAAAATATAATATTCAGCAAACATGACAGAAGAGAAGAAATACATCGATTTGCAAAAAGAAACTTATGGAAACCTGAAGGGTTTGCCATATTCCTATGCTGTATTGCCATGGGGAGCAACAGAGCCGCATAATTACCATTTGCCTTATCTGACAGATTGCTATCTGGCGCATGATATTGCCGTAGATGCCGTAGAAAAAGCCTGGGCAGAATACGGGGTAAAGGGAATGGTATTGCCGCCTATCCCGTTAGGAGCACAGAATCCCGGACAGCGGGAGTTGCCTTTTTGTCTGCATACCCGCTACGAAACGCAGAAACATATCCTCAGCGATATAGTAGAATCTCTGAATTATCAGGGAATCCATATTCTAGTGATAATGAACGGGCATGGAGGCAACAGCTTTAAGCCTATGGTACGAGATCTGTGCGTCGATTATCCGCAAATGCTGATCGTAAGCTGCGACTGGTTCGCCGTAGAGTCTCAAAGCGGTTATTTTGAAAATAAAGACGATCATGCGGGTGAAATGGAAACTTCTGTCATGATGCATTATCATCCCGGTCTGGTAAATCTTGAAGTAGCCGGCGATGGAGCCGGTAAAACGTTCAATATAGAATCCTTGAACAATAAGGTTGGCTGGATGCCCCGTAACTGGGCAAAAACTACATCAGATACGGGGGTTGGCGATCCAGGGAAATCTTCGGCACAGAAGGGTAAAATCTTTGCCGGAGTTGTTACCGGTAAAATCGCCCGTTTATTTGATGAGTTAGTGAATAAAACAATATATTAGAAAAACATGAAACTACGATATTTACTGTCTTTTTTGATTGTATTTAGCTTTGCCATGGCAGATGCGCAAACGGGATCATGGGTCAGGATAAATCAGTTGGGGTATCTTCCCGATGGGGTTAAGGTGGCCGTTTTTATGTCGGAGAAAGAAGCCGGTAATCCTGATTTTGAACTAAAGAATGCCGGAACAAATGCAGTTGTATTTAAAGGCAAGGGGATTGTAACCAATGCTGAACGTTGGGGAATGAAAAGCGCTATGCGTTTGAATTTCTCATCGGTTATGGCCGGCGGAGAATATTATGTAGAATGTAATGGCGTAAAATCACCGTCTTTCCGCATCGGAGACAATGTTTATGACGGTTCGGCCGATTTTATACTGAAATACATGCGTCAGCAACGTTGTGGATTCAATCCGTATCTGGATACGGTATGTCATCAGCATGACGGGTTTATCGTAGATCATCCGGTACGTACAGGAGAGAAAATAGACGTACGCGGAGGATGGCACGATGCTTCGGATTACCTGCAATATCTGCCGACATCGGCCAATGCTACATACCAAATGCTGTTTGCATGGCAACAGACACCGGATAAAACCATATTCAAGGACGAATACGATGCTTCCGGTAAAAAAGGAGGCAATGGTATTCCTGATATTCTGGATGAAATACGTTGGGGGTTGGAATGGATGATCCGGATGAATCCGGATTCGGCTGTTATGTTCAATCAGATAGCTGACGACAGGGATCATGCAGGGATGCGCTGGCCGTCGCGTGACTATTTGGATTATGGTTACGGAAAAGGAACCGGACGTCCTGTCTATTTTATTACAGGTAAACCTCAGGGCTTGGGCGAACATAAAAACCGTTCTACGGGAGTGTCTTCTTCCGCAGCCAAATTTGCCTCGGCTTTTGCTTTAGGGTCAGAGGTATTTAAAGATATTGATCCGCAACTGGCGGGTATATTAAGCGAAAAATCCGCTTCTGCATATAGTTTTGGAGAGGCCATACCGGGTAATTTCCAGACGGCATGCATGGTATCGCCTTATTTCTATGAAGAAGATAACTGGGTTGATGATATGGAACTGGCAGCAGCAACGCAATATGTGGTTAAAAAAGATGTTTCGTGGTTAAAAAAAGCTGATTACTGGGGACAACTGGAAGAAGTAACTCCGTGGATGGAATTAGGCCGTGCCCGCCATTACCAGTTTTATCCGTTTGTCAATCTGGGGCATTATTTCCTGTCTCAATCAAACGATAAGGCTATAAGCGGCAAGTACGCCGGATACATGAAAAAAGGTCTGGATTGCTTGTTGAAACGGGCAAAAGAATATGACGACCCATTCCTTTATGGAGTTCCGTTCATTTGGTGTTCCAATAATTTAGTTGCTGCTGCTATTACTCACGCCCGTCTGTACAACCAGGCTTCCGGTGACGAAACGTATCTGGAAATGGAAGCGGCCCTGAGGGACTGGCTGTTTGGCTGTAATCCGTGGGGCACATCCATGATTTGCGGTTATCCCGAAAGTGGAGATTCACCCATGAGATCACATTCATTCGTATCAGAGCAACGGAATGATGTGCCATATGGGGGATTGGTAGACGGGCCTATTTATAAGTCAATATATGAAAGCCTGAGGGGAATTCACCTGAGATACGATGATCCGTATGCGCCATTCCAGTCCGGTGCGGCTGTATATCATGACGATCCGGGTGATTATTCATCTAACGAACCAACAATGGACGGTACTGCAAGTTTGAGTTTCTACCTTTCTACTATGGAAAAGATGGGTAAAACTCAAAAAAAAAAGTAAACAGCATAACAGATAGCCAGGGGGCTACTGTCCGGATCAATACAGACAGGAAGGTTATTCATCTGATTTTTTCGGCGGATTCGGCATTTGAAGGCGCCGTTTCTATATTGAAAACGTTAGATAATAATAAAACTAAAGCTTCGTTCTTTCTTACGGGGAACTGCCTCCGTATGAAAGAACACGAAGCTGTGATCCGGGAGATTGTAAAGAAAGGGCATTATGTAGGAGGTCATTCCGACAAGCATTTATTGTATGCTCCATGGGGAGCAGAACGCGGTAAGAGCTTGGTAAGCGCCGATAGCCTGATAAACGATCTTCGCCGGAATATGATTGAATTAGCAAAATTCGGGGTGGATATTTCCGGCGTAAACTATTATTTACCTCCTTTTGAATGGTATAACAAGGATCAAGTGAGGCTAATTGAATCTCAGGGGCAAGTGGTGGTCAATTTTACCTCCGGTTTAAGAACGGCAGCCGATTACACGACTCCGGATATGAAAAACTATATGCCGTCCCGGAAACTGATCGATCAATTGTATGCGTTCGAAAAGGAAAATAATCTGAATGGCAGCATTATACTTATTCATCCGGGGACCCATGCGGCCAGAACAGATAAATTGTATTTAAGACTGGATGAGATAATAAAAACACTAAAAAAGCAAGGCTATTCTTTTGAACGATTATAAAATAGATGGTATGAAAAGGTTATTGATTATTTGTGCATCTTTTCTGTTTTTGACTCCTTGCGGAGCTCAGGCGCAGGATATTTCCGATGAGATACGGAATGAAATAAGTGATTTTCTTACCCAATTCGCCAATAAGGATATTAGGACTTATCGGATTAAGGTGGATTCTGTTAATATCAAAGGTAAATCTATTAAGTTTTTTACAGGTATAAATTTGTCTTACGTTCCGTTTCGTCAAGACGATGTGGATAATATTTATATGCACATAAAAGGATTGTTGCCTGAAAAATATAAAAAGTATAAGGTAGAACTTATAACGGATACACAACCGATAGAGAATCTTATTCCTTTTGGTAAAAAGAAAAAGGACTTGTTTGCCAATAAATTGGATAAACCGTTGGTTTCTAATTTATCTCGTCCTTATGCATCAGAAAAAGGTTTGCAAAACCATCATCTGGCAATTTGGCAAAGTCATGGCTGGTATTATGAGCAAAAACTGGCCAGATGGGAATGGCAACGGGCGCGTATTTTTCAAACAGTAGAGGATCTGTATACGCAGAGCTATGTACTTCCATATCTTGTGCCGATGCTGGAAAACGCGGGAGCAAATGTTCTGTTGCCACGTGAGAGGGATACGCAACGCCATGAGATAATCGTTGATAATGATAAGAGTACGATGGGTTCCTCTTATGCCGAAAAGTCCGGAAAAGAATCATGGGTTGCAGGAACAAATAGCGGATTTGCTGATACAAAAACATTTTATCTGGATGGCGAAAATCCGTTTAAGCAGGGTACATATCGTCAGGTAAAAACAGTTTCGAAAGGGGATGTAAGCCAATGTGAATGGAACCCCGATATACCTGAAAAAGGAGAGTATGCGGTTTATGTATCTTATCAGACATTGCCCAACAGTACAGATGGGGCGCGTTATTCGGTTTATCATTCAGGCGGAAGAACGGATTTCAGTATCAATCAAAAAATGGGTGGCGGAACCTGGATATTTTTAGGATTTTTTACTTTCGATAAAGGAAAAAATGATACCTGCAAGATCGTACTGACCAACGAGGATAGCAAGCAGGGACGTATTCTCACTGCCGATGCCGTCAAAATAGGAGGGGGGACAGGTAATATAGCCCGTCTGCCTCATCCGGGCGGCATTGTAACAGATAATATAAAAAGCTCGGAAGCGATAGATGATAGTAATCACAAGAAACTACCGGCGATTGATTATAAACCTGAGACCAGCGGCTATCCGCGATATACCGAGGGCGCCCGGTACTGGCTCCAGTGGGCGGGAGCTCCCGACAGTATATACAACAGGAGTGAGAGTAAGAATGATTATACGGACGATTATCAAAGCCGTGGATTCTGGGTGAATTATATCGCAGGCGGTTCTTCAGTATTGCCTCAATCCGGCGGGTTGAATGTGCCTGTTGATCTGGCTATGGCTTTCCATACAGATGCAGGAACCACATATAATGATTCTATAATCGGTACTCTTGGAATATACATGACGCATACTAACGGAGAAGTGTTTGGAAATGGTAAAACACGTTGGGCGTCAAGAGATCTTACAGATGTCATTATGGATGAAATAACAAAAGATATCCGCCGTGAATATGAGCCTGAATGGACGCGCCGCCATATGTGGAACCGTTCTTATAGTGAAGCCCGTGTGCCTGATGTGCCGACTATGCTTCTTGAACTGTTGTCGCATCAGAATTTTGCTGATATGAAATATGGGCTCGATCCTCGTTTTCGTTTTACGGTTAGCCGCTCTATTTATAAAGGGATGTTGAAATTTGTTGCCGGACAATATAATTACGAATATGTTGTCCAGCCGCTTCCCGACAAATCGTTTGGAGCAGAATTTACCGGAGAAACGCAGGTTAATCTTATGTGGAAGCCTGTTGAGGATATTACGGAACCTACTGCAAAACCGGATAAATATATTGTTTATACACGCGTTGGCGACGGCGGTTTTGATAATGGAGTTATCGTGCATGATACAAAACTCAATTTAGCCATTGAAAAGGATAGAATGTATAGTTTCAAAGTTGCAGCAGTAAATGATGGCGGCGAAAGTTTCCCGTCAGAGATACTTTCTGTATACAGGAAATCGAATGAAAAAGGGCAGGTGTTGGTTGTGAATGGTTTCGATCGTTTGTCTGCACCATATAGTTTTGCCACAAAAGATAGCATTGGCGGTTTTGTCGATTTCATCGATCATGGTGTTCCGGATAAAAAAGAGTATAATTTTATAGGGAGCCAATATGAATTCAGGCGAAGGATTCCGTGGATGGACGATGATGCAGCCGGTTTTGGTGCAAGTAGTGCTAATTTTGAGACAACAGTCGTTGCCGGAAATACATTTGATTATCCTGCTATTCATGGGAAGGCTATAGCAAAAGCGGGTTACTCTTTTATATCAACCGGTCGCGATGCTGTTATCGATGGATTTGTTGATATGAACCGGTACAAACTGGTTGATGTCATACTGGGTAAGCAAAGACAAACCAAGATCGGCAGAGGCGTACACCCTGCTGAATTTAAAATTTTCACAAAAGATTTCCAGGATAAAATTGCAACATATTGCAAACAAGGGGGAAATATTTTTGTCAGCGGGGCATATGTTGCTTCCGATCTGTGGGATACTGAAAATTCCACTAATGAAGATAAGTCATTTGCTACTGATGTGCTAAAATATAAATGGCGGGTGGGCAGAGCCGCTGTAGAAGGCAAAGTAAAGGGTGTATTGTCTCCGTTTGCTTCCATTACAGGGAATTATGAATTTTATACGAAGTTGAATCCTGTATTCTATGCCGTAGAATCGCCGGATGCAATCGAGCCGGCAGGAGATAATTGTTACACCGTATTCAGATATGCCGAAAATAATCTAAGTGCAGGAGTGGCCTATTCGGGCGATTATAAAACTTGCATACTGGGTTTTCCGTTCGAAGTTGTAAAAGATGAAGCGGGAAGGGATTATCTTATGAAAAGTATTCTTTCATTTATATTCCAATAGGGTTCAAAAAAAGAAATAGGCAAATGAGAAACTTTTTAATATATCTTATCCTAATTATATCATTTTTGATCTCTTGTAATCCTTCAAATAAAAATGAAAGGGGAAACCAAACGTTATTACAGCCTGAAGATAACATAAAAGTAATTATTGACTCTTTTATTCAATTTAGTAATAGACATTAAGTACCTCATCACAATAAGTTTTTATTAAAATGGCAAAATTGATGCAGACCAGTTTTCCCAATGGATGTTTCCGGATAGTTATCGGGCTTTGTCTTGTTCAGCTGACTTACCCGCATCCTTTAGCCTTAGATCCGGTTTCTGTACGTCAGACCGGATGTTTGCCGCTATCTTCCTTCGGAATTCCAGCTCGCGATGGACACCCTTGGCGTTGGCTAAACACTTCCCTCTATCAGGGTGTGTAAGGGACTTGCACCCATTAGAATATACCCATGCTGGGCGAACTGAAAAAGGTTGATAATCAAATATGACTATCAACCTTAGGGTTATGATAAGTATCGTTTCTTTCAGAGTTTCATATCCGTATAAGTAATATAACGGCAGTATCGTTCTCCTGTAGAATTATGTTAGGAGGACTGTCTCAAAAGCCTGTCATTCCGTGCCTGACCTGTAATAACAATCAGTGTAGAAAGGACTTTTGAGACAGCCTCTTAAAATATAGCTTTCATCATTTTTTAAATACCAAACGCCAGTTTTACGGTCACGCCTGCCGACAGCAAATTCACTTTATCCACATAAGCTTTTTCTCCCTGTTTAGCAGTCAGCAAACTATTCGTCTTTAGTTTATACGGCTCGTTATTATTGTAATTCACCAGTGAAACATCTTTCTTCCCCGGCGAAACATCCGATAGCCCATAGTCAATATAAAGACCTGTATATAACGACAATTTATCGCTTAATTTCCATTTCAATCCGGTCTCTACCGATAAAGCCAGATTTAATCCAAAAGACAAATCATCGGATGAAGATACATTGTTGATAGCGGTAAAGCCATGTTCCGGCATATTGTAAAATTGCTGTAATGTTTCAGGAAACTCGCCCCATGTTGTCAATTTCGCCGCTGCCAGATCGTATTTTCCTGAAATGGCAAAACCTAATTTTATACCTGGAACTGCATAAAAAGTAGTAGTTTCCGATACCGGCAATTGATACTGTATCCGTATTGGTATACTCAAACAGGTAACATGTTGAGTTTCCTTATAATTTGTATAACTACTGTTGAAATACATCTCTTCTGTGCGGGTATCATCCGAATATGTTTCCGTGTACCTGCCCGCAAGCCCGTCACTTTCCGCATCCGTAGAATAGAAATCCACTTCCAATCCGGTATTAATACCCCATTTTGAATTAAGAAAATAAGTATAACCGATACCCAAGCCGCCGCTCAGTTTATTCTTGACGGCAACCTGTTCCGATTTGTACTGTAAACCGGAATATCCGCCTTTGCCATACAATTGTATCTCCTGTTGCGCTTTCAGCATACCACATAACAAGATAAAGGCGGAAATTAATATTATTTTAATTTTCATAAATCTGCGTTTTTTAGAAAGGTTCTTTTTATTTTTCGATAATTATTGTTGCCGCCTGGTTACCAACACGTAATATATAATATCCGGGACGCAAACCTGACACATCTACTGTTGTTTGAGCACCGGTTCCCTGATATTTTCCAGCCATGCGACCATTAATATCGAACAGGTTGATAAGGTCGTTTGACGTTGCCTTCCCGTTTTCTACAGTAATATAAGACTTCGCCGGATTCGGATATACCTTGAGAGCCTGCCCTGTATTGACCACATTCATATATATTGATCCGCAAACAGATAATGTTTCCCCATCAACAGTAGTCAGCTCCACGCTGTATTCTCCGCTCATACCCCGGTCGTGCAAATATAAATGCGGACGTGTGCCTTCATTGCCGGCCACAGGTTCCCCATCTTTATACCATTGATATCCGGCAAATCTATATCCACCGTTTGTCGCAGGATTTAAATTGACGGCAAGCACATTATCCCAATATTGGCGGATAATAGATATGTCAAACAAACGTGTAACAGTTATCTTGTATTCTTTAGAAGTTATTCCATCGGCTGCCAAAGACCGGATAATAGAAGTCACCGATCCCGGATGATCCAATGTAACCACTTCTTCATATGTTACACTGCCGTCAGCGGCAGGGATAGCTGTTATGGTAAGGCTGCTTTCATCACAAGATAATGTTGCGAAGTATTCGGTTGTAGCAGGATTGAACAGCGGGGTTAATCCATCAACAATCAGATCCGACAGATTCGCATCTTTACTTACTTCTTTAGTTGTAAAGGTGTTTTTGCTGTCATCTTCCATTTCAACACCGTCCTTATCTTTGAATCCGGATATAGATATAGTATATCGGGTATTGTAATCAAGTATGCCTGTAAATGTGAATGTTACCGTTTTTTTGTCTGCCGACCACTGAGGTGCGGTTAATTCTCCGGTTGCCGTTAGATCCGCGTTATTGATGACAATTGTTCCGGCGGTCGCATCATCCATTTCAGTACTGAACGTTACCGAAACACTGCTAAGTTTATGCGATACTCCGGTGACGCCTTTTGCCGGGCTTGTTCCAATGACAGTCGGCTTGACTATTTTATTGACAGGAATGTCATAAATAGCCCGCGCTGGCGTGGTGAAGCTGTTGTCGGCTTTCGGCAGGGCGTAAACCCGCAACCGTTCCATGTTGTTATCTATGGTATAAAGGTTACCGGCTGCGTCAAACGCCACGCCTATGGCGTATGCGCCGGTTGCCGTAGAAATGGAATGCAATTCGCTAAGCGAAGGCACATTGGTATTGTCGTCAAAAGTAATCTCAAATACTTTCACAGTACCCGAAGCCGTTCCTATTGCCAGCAATTTGCCGTCCACACTGACAGCCATACCGCCCTGATAAGAACCGGCAAGGCCTGCCTGAACGCCAAAGTTGGTTAAAGTCCCCGCAGATGTTATATGTATTAGCGATGGTATGGCAACGCTATTAGTAGCTCTGTATTGAGATATCCACCAACCATCGCGTCCGTCGGGCGCAATAGAGGAATTAAAGTTCTGTTGCAAATTTCCATTTGCCGCATCGTCGTACACGATAGCGTCCGGCGCGGCTGTCCATGGCAATGTCGCACTTCCTATATCGTACCGGTTAATATTTCCCGTATTGTTTGCGCCCGCATCGAACGTAAACAGCTTGGCGTTTTCAGCTATTCCTTCTACCCAGCTATGAGGAATACGGCCATGTATAACATCTCCTCCGGCATTGGTTGCTATGCCGGTCGCATCGAGCGTTCCTCCGAATACAGGAGTAAAGGCTGCTGTAGGATTTGCCGGATCCATTATCCATACGCCGGAATTGGCCATGCTGTTATCCGCCAGAAAAACTTTGCCGTCGGGAGCTACCGACGGACGATACAAACCGCTCCATATTACGCCTCCGGCATAAGCCGTCGCACCCTGTGAAGTTACATCGTCCAAAGCAGCATTAAAGATATAAACGCCCCGGGTGGTTGTCCGTGTCGGATTCGGAGCTCCTGCCGTAATTGTACCGCCGGAGCCTTCCGATGCATACACACGTCCGAAGAAGGGGCTTTCAAAGCTATTATCTACGGCTACGCCGCGCGGCCCCCAAAACAGGAAGCGCTCCGAGTTGTCGGAAATTTTAGTAACTTCTTCTATAGTTGTTGCCGTTGTAGCGACAGTCCATGAATAAGAACCTGAAACAGTCAAATCGTCCGAAAAATCATGCATTACTGTATTCACTCCTTTTGGTAACGATCCTGCGTTGAATGATGCTGCCGGTATTGCTTCCCCGTCTTTATAAACGGATATGATCACCGATTGAGCATTATCATTTAATGTAAATTGGAAAGTGTTGTCTGTCCGTGAAAGTTCGGACGCATAAACATTGGCTTTCGCAGGATCCAAACCCGCTTCTACCGTATAGGGCGTCTGCGCCGACGTGGTAAAGCTGTTGTCGGCTTTCGGCAGGGAATAAACTATCAGACGTTCGACACCGTTGGAAACCATGTAAAGGTTGCCGGCAGCATCGAATGCTATGTCTGTCAGATAGGAGGAGGTAGTAGTAGCCCACCAGCTAATCGTATGTTGCAATGTAAGCGTCGGCACATTACCTGCATCATAGGTAATGCTGTACACTTCTACTTCTCCTGCTCTTGTACCCAATGCCAATAACGTTCCGTCGGCATTTACCGTCATACTGCCCTGTAAGCTGCCGTTCTGACCGATGTTACCGGCGCTGTTGTAATCTATCGCTCCGTTGGTAACATGAATAAGCGACGGCACTGCTTCGCTACTGTTTGCCCTGTATTGCGCAATCCACCAGCCGCCGCGCGCATCAGAAGCAATACTGCCGTAAGCATTGATTATTTTATTAGGCGTAATATCATTGTAAATAACAGCGCTAGGCGCATCCGTCCAAGGTAACGCACTTAAATCGCCTATATCGTAACGGTTGATATTGCCATGTACCGGACTGCTGGTTCTGTCGAACGTGAATAACCGCGTATCCGTTCCTGAACCGCTTACCCAGCAATCCTCAACAGGATTATGAATAGTTACGCCATTGCTGTTTTTCGATGTACCCGCAGCATCCACCGTTCCGCCGAATACAGGCGTAAATGCCGCCGAAGGATTCGCCGGATCCATGATCCAAACGCCGGGATTGGCGTAATGCGAAGCAGGAATATATACTTTCCCGTCGGGAGCTACTGCAGGGCGCGTCGGTCCATACTGGTAACCGGTACCATTATTAGTTCCCCATGCTACACTGCCGTTATAACTGTTCGTTTGCTGATTGGTAATGTCTTCAAAAGCAGCGTTGAGTACATATATACCCCTTTGCGTAGACCTTGTCGGGTTGGGGCTTCCTACCGTAATAGCGCCATCGCCGGACTCTGCCACATATACCCGCCCGAAGAACGGACTTGCAGGATTGTTATCCACTGCTACGCCGCGCGCCGCATAAAACAGGAACTGTGGCGAGTCGTTGGATATTTTAGTCGGCATTCCTACGGCGCGTGCACTTGCGGTAATACTCCATGTATAATCGCCTAGCGGCACTTCCGCCGAGAAATCATGTTCGATTTCATGTACGCCTTTGGACAGGGCTCCGGCATTGTAATTCGCCGCAAATTCACCCTCCTTGTAAAGTGTAATCACCACCGACTGTGCATCTTCGTTCAGCGTGAACTTAAATTTCTTGCCGGCGGTTACCGAAAGTTCGGATGCATATATATTGGCGGTCGGCTTGGTCGCGGTTTTATAACGCGCGTAACCCTGCGCCTGCGCCAGTATCATTACATCAATATCCACGCCTGTCACTTTTGCGGCGGCAGCCATGTAAGTGGACGGTGCGGCTCCAAGCCCGTTTTCGGGATATTTATCCGATACTTTTACAGCTTGGTCGAATCCGTCAGTGATGTCAAACAGCGCTACGCCCACTTGCGTGGCATCGGCATTGGATACCGGCGACGCCATGTAGGTATGCTGCGCATAGCGGAAAATGGCAAAGCCTCCCGGCGTGGCACCTAACGTATAGCCTGCCGTTTCGGTAAATACTTTTTTATTTGCCAGCGATGACCTGTCGGCTGCCGTCCAGTCGAACCGGTATTCGACAGGCAGCGTTACAGGGCTATCCACGTAGAAGTGGTCGCCGTTCCCTGTGCGGGAAATAGTGAACGTATAATTCGCACCCCACAGTGCTTCCGTATAGTTGTCAGCGTCCATCATATATTTTGAAGCCGGTTCACCGCTTCCGCCGATAAATTCAAAACCGACAATACGGATTTGTTTGGAAGAACTGGAGGTAACCGCCGGCACATAGACTTTGCAGTCTGAGCGGCGACCGCTTACGGTAAAGGTTTCGCCGACTATTCCCGTGCCCCAGTTGCCCTGTTTTTGCGACTGGAAGAGCACGGTCGGGGCAGCGTTGTCGTCGTCCCATGTATAAACTTTAAAATAACGACCGCCGGTTTCCGGCAAGTCAATAGTTTCCTTGTTGCAAGCAACCAGAAAATCGTCCGCCGTAAAGGCAATATCACTCAGTATGGCCGAACCTCCGGCAATGCCCGTCAAGTCCAGTTCTTTTATTTTAGTACCGGTGACAGCATCCACCACGAGTATTTTAGGCTCGGTGGTGAGTACATATAATTTTTCTTTACGGAACAGCGCCCGCTTAACGATTGCTCCCTGCAACCAGTCGGGATCCTGATTGTTTAATACTTCTTCAAAATCGTATCGGTTCACCGCCGTGATGCCCGGATCCTGTACGGGATCGGGGTAATCAACATACGGCGTTCCGTCGTCCGACAAGTTTTTATTGGGAGTAAAGACTTTTGCATAAGCCGTTTTTCCGGCTTCTACCACTACTTCCACTGTTTTGGGATCGTAGTCGCTGCCGGCAGGCTGCACCGTAATTTGATATGTGCCGGGCGACAGGTCATAGAATGCAAAAATACCATTGTACCAGTTATCCGTAGTATAGGAGTCCAGTGTAGTGGCGCCGGAAGCGTCTTTCAGCGTCACGGTAGCCGCATTCAGTGGCAGGTATTGGTCGTGGCTGCCGGCAACATATTTAAAATTAGGCTGATTGAGCAGCGTTACCCGCTCGTTTTCGCTTTTTACAAACCCACCGATAACGCCTTTGTCCGGCATGTTGCGGTTAAAATAGGCATGGTAAAATCTGTAGAAACTGTAGGCTTCCAGCTTGCAGTAGTCGTCGTTGCACAAGCGGTGCGTTTCCGGTGCATAGTCGTGAAACGAGCCTTCCGACAGGAAGCCGGGCACCGTCAGCGGACGCAATACGCCCAGCCCCAAATTATCGCCGTAGAACGTGAAATCGCCCCGCAGCATGGGACTTGCGCTTGTCCATACAGTCAGTTGATTGGTTATTTGAACAGGTCCCGCCGCCTGTACCATCGGCAAACTGGCAGCCACCGTCGGCTGGTTGTCATAGCCATGATACAGTAACAACAAATAATTGGTCGTCGTATTGATGGCATTGCTGTGAATGGACAGGAAAGCGTCTACGTTATTAGCATTTGCCTCGGCAGCGATTTCAGACAAGTCTCGGTCACCGCCGCCTGCATATTGCGCGCCATCCCTTATCCCGCTGGTGTTAGTCGTGCGGGACATGATTACGGTAGCGCCTGCGGCCTGTAGCATATCGCGCAGGGCAAGTCCTTTCACCAGATTGGATTTCGATTCCCAGTAGCCGTCAGGATTACTCCATGTTTCGGGTACGGGAATTGTCCAGATACTGCGGTCATTGGAATCATAGCCGCCATGCCCCGGATTCAGATATATTTTTATACCGGTCATGGGCCCGTCAACCGCATAAAATGCTATACTTGTCAAAAGAGCAAATATAAGGAAAGTTAGTTTTTTCATTATCTCGTTCCTCCCGACTATTTAATATTAATATCAAGTAAATAAATTTCTCCCTTGTCAGTATTAAAAGCTATATGTTTTCCATCACCTGATACTGAAGGATACATAGCGATTTTTACATGGGGAACAGTGAGGGCTTCCCGTATCTTTCCATCTATTGTGATTGCTATGATTTCGGACGAAAGGATAAAATCTCCGTTGTCTTTATCGTTCATGCCTATCACCCATTTATTATTCAGCCACACGGGAGCGTTTAATTTGCCTAACGATTTCACACCCGAACCATCTATCTTGCAGACAAAAGTACCCCTGCCTGCTACTGTATAAACGATATGTTTCCTGTCGGGAGACACACTAGCCCAGAAATAGCTGGCATCGGGTCCGTTCGGAAGAAGAATTTTCTTTGTATCTCCATTGTACAACGCCATTTTCTGGTCTTCTATATTAATGAACGGTACCACCTCGGTAGCTCCGCTGCTTTTCAACGTGTTCTTATCTTTCACGAGACTTTTACCCTTGACGTATGCTATTCTGTTCCCTTCAAAAAACGGACTTAATTTTTCGCGCGTCGCCTTCTCTATTTTTTCCACCTTTTTATCAACTGTAGAATACTTATACAAAGAAGTATAACGAAGATTATTCACCATTTCCGTTTTCTTAAACAAAATTTCAGAACCATCCCTGCTGATTTTTACATCGAACCCGGCTCCGGCATCCTGCGTCAGTGTCATGATATCGTTAGTCTTCATCGAAATTTTCTTTAATCCGGCATAATTTTCGGAGGAGGTAAGTAACGATGATCCGTCAGGACTGAATACAGGGTGGTAATATCCGCCGGCTTCTGTTCCTTTCAGTTTTTCAACAGATTTTATTTCAATTTGCTGAGCAAACACAGTCTGCCCTATCAGACAAATTATAAGCAATAATTTTCTCATATATAAAGATTTTTAGCTAATTTTCATTACAGTATATATTTTTTTTCAGCTATATCACTGATAACTGATAATATTAGAAACAGCGCTTTCTACATTATCCTTATTGACAACCGTCACGCAGTAGTCCCCTTTATCCGTCAGGTCAAATTCCTGTTCTCCCGTGATACCCACAATAGTACCTCTGTCATTTTCCAGTTTATAAATGGCAAAGCGCAGATTAGCCGGAGCATTCCACATCAGTTTATTTCCGCTTATCATCACAGATACAACCGTTGGTTCCGATAATGTTTTACGCCCTACAAACGGGATTAATGCAGGATTTTTATAGATACGGCTTTTCAATACGTCAATTATGCCAATCCTGTTCGTATTGAAGCAGGTTGCATTGTATAACACACTCCCTTTAATGTTTGTCCTGGCATTCGCCAATCCGAATTGCTGCACAAGTTCTTCGGTCGACATAAACTTGTCACCTTGGGACGAATCTCCAAATTTGTAAAGCGCATAGCCTACCATCGGCACAGCTTTGTAATTATTGGTAGCCCACCAGTCGACAAAAGCGTCAAAATTGTTGGATGCGCTGCCGGTCGCCTGGTAAATCTGAGGAATAACAATATCACACCATCCTTCTTTACACCATGTTGCAACATCAGCAAAAAGCGTATTAAGGTTGTAATTATAGCTCGACGTCGGACTTATTGAAAATACCACTCCGGGTTTTTCTTTGACAATCGTCTCCATTACTTTTCGTATTGCCTTATTGACATTCGCTATGCGGAATTGTGTAATGTTTGCATAACCAGATCCGTAGGTATTATAATCGGCCTGGTCGTTTAACAATGACACATTTCCCAAATCCGGATAGAAATAATCGTCGAAATGAATACCATCCACATCATATTTGGTTATAACATCTTTCACAATATCCGCTACATGCTGATGTACTTCCGGCATGGCAGGGTTATACACCCTGATTTTATCATAATCCTTTGTCCATGCCTGATTAATCTTAGGATCCAAATCGGGAAAGGCTACCGCCGATGACGATCTCTGGGATATACGGTACGGATTCATCCACGCGTGAAATTCAAGTCCGCGGGCATGCGCTTCATCAAGCATGAACTGCAAAACATCATATCCCGGATCTTTACCGGCAACACCGGTAATGGACCTGCTCCAGGATTCATATGCCGAATTGTAGAATGCATCGGCAGTAGGCCGTATCTGAACAAATACAGCATTAATATTTGCATCGGCAAATTTATCCAGATAATCGGTATACATCCTTTTCTGGCCGGCTACCGTATAATCGTTTTGAGGCCAGTCTATTCCCGAAACGGTAGCTATCCACACACCCCGCAGTTCTTTCCTCGACAGAAGGAGTTCATCCGTAGGTGGATCCACAGGTTCTGACGGTATAACAATAATGCCATCGGTATCATCCTTTTCACAAGATGTTACAAACGCTAGGAGTGATAATATAATGAGGTATTTTAAATACTTTTTCATCTTTATTGTTCAATTTTTTGTGTTATTCATCTTTTGTCGCTTTTGGAGCTTCAACAACAACAAATCCGGCACCCGGAGCAGCACTCATCAGATACAACGCATCTTCGGTTTTCGCTACGCTCAGATTCGCGGCATATACGCTTGCCACAGCAGCCCCGCCTAAGGCCAGGGAATATTTCGGCATTTTGGTAGTGGCTTCAAACAATTCGAGAGCCTCCTCTACGGTACTGCCCTTGCTTATGTCATACACGTATAGGGTTGCTGCTGCTGTTCCCTGTGTAGATGTTGTCATAACCAGGTAGCGTTCTCCGTTGAAATTAACAATGCGTGCATCATTCCCTTGCAAAGGAACCGATGCTGTTGCCATTGTATAAATATCCGAACCGCTTTCGTTCACCAGCATTATCGGAGCCTGATACCCTGTGTAAATATATTCATTGGCCGATCCGTCCACCTGATTGTAGCTTGTCCACCATCCTCCATATACGGACAGATTTATCAAGGCAGGATCGGATATATCATCAAATCCGCTTACCGTAAGACGTAAAACGTACGGATCAGCGGCAACCGTACCGCGATTGTTACCCAAAAAGATATATCCATTGCCGTTTTCATCCAGATTGACGGATATGCAGTCGCCAAAACGTCCGCCACTAGCCGGATAGTCAGGGATTCCATCCATGCCTTTCGAGAAACTTCCTATTTTTTCAGGCTTGGATGCAGGAGTAGCCCAATGATATATATTCAACTCCTCTCCGTTTCCAAGAACAGACAGGCTGCTTATGTAAATATGCCCGTGTGACAAACGTCCTGCACTTACAGGGAATGTGGGCGGGGAAGAAGTTCCGATACCTGTCAAATCCAATGCAACAGGACTGTCGGTTTTACCTTGCTTCAAATCCGACAACCGGAGCAGATGCGGGAATGTAGCCCTGGACACAACCAGTACGTAATCGGCATCCATATCTGCACTACGGGTGAGGCCTGCTGAAAAATCAGGATAGATTGTGCCGCTATTCGAAAAGTTATATACCTTGATTTTTGAATCGAAATCTGCGCCGAACAATGGTATATCCTTTAATAAAGTGACATAATATTCCCGTTTTCTTGCACCATTAACCACTGCTATCGTACGTTTAATACGACTGCTTCCGTCCATGGAAAAATCGTAGACACTTTCGTCCAGAAACGCCCGTTCCGGCAATGTGGCTTCAAACCGTATTTTCGAGAAATCAGTAAGCGTATCTATATAAGGGAAAGTTATTTCCTTACTCAATTCATCGATCATCCCCTCCAATATCTTGTCGCCATGTTCACCGACGTTTACAATCTTAATCCCATAGATAACCGTCAGGTCGGGAGATTCATCATAAGCCTCTTCATTCTTACATGAAGCAGCTATTATCATCATTACACAATACGGAATGATGAACATACCTATGTATTTTCTTATCCTTTTCATTTTCTGTTCCATATATAAAATTAGTCAGGCAAAACCGAAGACCAGCCTTCTGTCTGTGCCAATTCATACCCTTTTGCACGATAATCCCTGCGCTGAGTATTACCCACAGGCGCCAGATAGACATTTACACCGGGCAAATCCCAGAATGCGCGGCGCTGTTGAATATTTACCGTACTAAAATAACCTACCATTTCGGAAACATTGTCGCCTTTATAGACAATCTTTGTCCCATCTTCTTTTACCACTGCTATCTTATCCTTATTTCCATCCAGATCTTTAGCACTCAGTTCGACCGGCATATTCACCCAAATACCTCTAAGCAAATCAGGATTTTCCCGGTCATTCATATAATCTATCTTATGCCAGCGACGCAGGTCTACCAGACGCGAATGCTCGAAGAAAAATTCCATGCGGCGTTCACGGCGGATTTCCCAAATCAACGGAGATACAGTCAAATCCCTATTTATGTCAAAATCTTCATTTATCTCCGCCAGATACATCGGTGCGGTTTGCTTGATTCCTTTGGCTTTTGCTGTAGCATCGAGCGGCCTGTTCCGTATTTTATTGACGGATGCGTCAATATCGCTTTGCGTAACGGCAGTACCGCCTAAAGAAGCCAACTCTGCTTTAGCTTCGATCCAGTTCAGTAATACTTCGGCATACCGCATTACAGGATAGTCATTTGTATTATTGGACGAGATATATTTTGCCGGTAAAGGCTGGCCTGCTGCCGCAGTCTGCGGCCCTTCCCTGTCGATAAATTTACATGTATACAAACCGGACGCAACAGCCTTAACGGTAGGCTTGTCCCAAAAAGTAGCTTCGAAACGCGGATCGCGGGTATTTACCAGATTCGTCATATCGAATTGCTTTGCATTCGGCAATGCAGAACCTGACCAGGGTTTTCCATCCGCACAAATAAACGATTTCACTAAATCCAGGTTAGCGTTGCCCCCCGGACTTTCCAGCATATTGCAATAAGTAGCGATAGAATGGGAAACAGGTATTCCCATATCATAGTGGCGGTATAAGATACAATCCTTATTCCCTTTCAGGTCTTCACTGGCAAATAATGAGCGGAAATCGGTTACAATATCAAACTTACCGCTGCCCATCACGTAATTACCAGCCTCTATAGCAAATTCCAGAAATTTTTTGGCTCTTTCACTTTTATTATAATAGTATTTCTGCCATGTTCCTTCATGCAGCATCAACCTTGCGGCATATGCAGCTACAATATAACGGTTAAGCGTCTGGTCGCCATCATCGGGCCGGACGTTATCAAGTGCATACCTGAGATCATCGTATACGTGATCCATCACTTCGTCCCGAGGCGTTCTCTCCTTATAGAGCTCGTCCAGTTCGGTATCCATAATTTCACGATCATAATAAGGAACATCACCGAATACACGAGCCAGTTCGGCATACTCCAACGCCCTGAAAAAACGACCGACTCCGATCCAGTGTTCTCTTTGCTCCTCGGTTAATTTGCCGCTCATCCTGCTACTGATACGGTCGAGCATGATATTGGTCTTGCGTACCCAGTAGAAATTCCAAGTAGGTCCATTGTAGGCTTCTATCCACTCAACCGCATCGGAAACACTGGTGCGGCTTACGGGAATTGTAATTTCCAGCGACCGCTGAATACCATTGACTATAATATCGTCACTGTTAAGATAACCTGTGACAGGCGTGTAAACAACTCCCCACAATGTACTGTATCCGACAAAGTAATGGGCGTAGTATCCGTTTGCATAGAACCTTAACGACTGTTCGTTTTCCCAATAATTGATATCGTCTTTTTTATCCAGTTGCGGACGGTCAAGTAAATCTTCGCAACCTGAAAAAAGAATAAGGGATGCGAAAATGACTGATAATATTTTTAACTTTATCATCATATTTTTATTTTTTTATATTAGAAACTCAATTGAACTCCGACTGAAAAAGTTTTGAAGGTCGGAGTGCCTTGTCCTGTACGTCCGGAGTTATAATTCGATGCATTCCACATGGAATAACCGTTTATTTCTTCCGGATCGAAAGGTAAGCCACGCAGCTTGTCGAAAGTAAAAAAGTTTTCCAATGACAAGTATACCCGGGCTTTGGTCAGGAATATATTTTTCAGTTGCTTAGCCGGTACGGAATAACCAAACATAATATTCTTGATCCTCAGGTATGACATATCCAGCAAATAACGGGTCTGTACCTGCATATTATATCCGGTGTTGTTGCCTCCAAGGTTCCACGGCCGCGGATAAAACGCATCGGTACGGTCTTCTTTCCAGAAATCACCTGCAATAGTCTGCGGCATAGCCCCTTCATCGGTACGGAACCCCGGAACAGCCAGCGACCCGGAACCGGTTATCTGACGTTTACCGATCCCCTGTAAGTATACCGATACATCAAAACCTTTATAGTCGGAACCCAACCGGAAGCTGTATTCATAACGAGGTGTAGAATTCCCTATAACTTTGCGGTCGCCCGGATCTCCAAAAGTACCGGCTCCAGGGCCAATATTTCCATCGTTATTTAAATCTACAAATTTCACATCGCCGGGACCAAAAAAGAAGTTTCCTCCCTCCAATTCGGTCTGATAGTTCGGATTGTTTCCTGCGAGCATATTTGTCGTCCTCGATAAGCCATTGATAATGATGATTCCCTGTTGTATCTTACCATCGTCCTTATATATAAAATCATCTTTCTGATACAACCGGTCCGTAACATATCCCCATATATCGCCGTAACGGGCGCCTGTGGCATATGCATTTCCTATACTCCTGTCTTTCCAGTCTGTCTTCCAATCCGTACCTTTGGTAATATAGGTGGCGGCATCCGACAATGTAGCTGTGGCATTGATGCCTATTCCGTTCGCAAAACGATGGTTGAAATCCAGACTCAGCTCCCAACCGCGGGTGCGTAATTCTCCGAAATTCCCCTTAGGGGCTGCTGTGCCGAAAGTAGCCGGCAATGCATCTCCCGCAATTATCATATCTCTGGTATAAGTCTGGTACCAGTCGAACGTAAGTCCGACCTTGTCTTTCCATAAACGCCAATCAACTCCCAAGTCCAATGTTTCTATGTCCTGCCATGATATATCTTTGGTTATGGCTTTCGGCGTGTCATAATACTGGAATTGTTTCCCTGCACCGGTTAACCAGGTAGATTGTTTCGAATCCAATGTGGCTACATACAAACCATTCGGCACATTGGGGTCTCCGATCACACCCCATGAAGCGCGTAGCTTGACAAAACTCAAAACACTGTTTATTCCTGATTTTATATAAAAATTCTCGTTGGAAAGTACCCAGCCTCCTGAAAACGAAGGATACCATCTCCAGCGTAAAGACGGTGTATATACAGAAGATCCATCGCGCCGGAGATTGGCCTCCAACAGGTATTTGTCAGCATACGCATAATTGATGCGGCCAAAAAAACCTGCCACGGAACCCCATTCGGCATTGCCGGTAACGGCTTCCGTCCCTGTGGCAAAATTAAACTGGGGATTTTCAAAATCGTTAAGATCCAGTTTTTCAGCCGTGATTTGTGACCAATCGTTCGCAACGATATTTGTTCCCAGAGTATATTTGAAAGCATGTTCTTTTTCAGCTCCGAGTTTCATATTGTAAACGGAATAAGCATTTAATGTATTTTTCTTAATCGCTCTCCTTGTACTGTAGATCTGGCTTTGGGTATTGCCCACTCCTCCCGGAGGATTATAGGTAACCTGGGCAAAACGGTATGCGGGAACACCGCCGGTAGAAACAATATTTCCATCCCCGTCTACATATATCTGATTACCATTGGCATCGTTCCATGCTACCGGAGCAGCCGTTGACGCCCATATATCTAACGCCGAGAAATTGGGAAGATAATAATTGTTACTTGTTTCTTCGTTATAATGTGTAAAGTCTACCTTTAGATCCCAGTTCTTTGTAAAATTGAATGTAGCACCCAGATCAATGCTATAATAACGGTTCCCTTTATCGGAAGTGATAGCATTGGCTGTTTCATACACCGGCCCCCTTACCGGTACACCATGTTCTTCTACTCCCACAGGAAACATAGGCGACCAACGGTACAGATAATACCATGGGTCGGATGTCGTCGCAGCTGATGCCGCATAACGTTTTTTTCTGTCAGAAAACGATGCACCGCCTCTCAAAGTCAAATACTTATTGACTTCAGCCGACAGGCTGAGGGATGCATTATATCTGGTGAAATCATCTTTTTGGGCAGGTTTCATCATACCGCTCTGGTTCACAAAACCCAGACCTATATAGTAGGTCGTTTTTCCGGAACTCCCGTTGAGCGACAGATTATGCGTCATAGCAGGAGCCCATTCTTTCACCATAGTTTCATAAGGATCGTACATGCGTACTCCCATCAAATTTCCGCCTTCCATATACCAATCCCTATTGTACACAATAGGATCGGTAGCTTTCACTGTATTGCCGTATTTTTCCTGCCATTCCTTGGCACGGGTGAAACTAGTCCTGTTCACCTTCCAGAAGATACCGACTGTGGGATTAGAACTCAGGCGCTCAGCTGCCGACAAGGTATAATCCAAAGCGTCAAGAGTCGCCATTTCCATCTTTTTAGATACGTTCTGCCAAGCTAAAACCGAAGAATATGATACGGACACCGATTCAGTCTTCGAGCCCCTTTTTGTTGTTATTAAAATGACACCGAATGCTCCTTTCGAACCGTAGATAGATGACGAAGCCGCATCTTTCAGCACCGATATGCTTTCGATATCATTCGGATTGATTGTCTGAATGCTCGGCACTTCCACATTATCTACCAGAATAAGGGGCGACTTCCCCCCCTCTATGGATGACAAGGCTCCGCGAACCTTAATTATAGGGTCCGAGCCTACTTCTCCGCTTGGTATTTGTATGGTAAGGCCTGCCACCGCACCCTGAAGCCCGCGTCCTACATCGGAGATGGGCCTGCTGCCCAATGTTTTCTCAACATCCACGGCAGTAACAGCTCCTGTCAGGTTCGCTTTCTTCGTCGTGCCATAACCCACAACGACAACTTCATCCATCATCTTAGAGTCTTCCTGCAATGTAATATTTATAGTTTTATTATTCTCTACCGTACGGAATTCGGTTTTAAATCCAAGATATGAAAATACAAGTACATTACCGGAAACCGCATTAATAGTATATGTTCCGTTTATATCTGTAAAAGTTCCTTGTGTTGTACCTTTTATTACAACACTTACGCCGGTTAAAGGCTCGCCGCTTGAATCGACGACTTTACCCTGAATTGAAATTTTTTCCTGCTGTTGTTCCCGCACGGCTATAGATTCCGCATTCGAATCATAAGCATACCCCACGGATGAATAAACCAATCCGGTAACTAACAAGCAAAGCATCTTATTCAATAGTGTTTTTCTGCTTTTGTTATTCATAGTACATCTGTTTAATAACATAAAAATAAAAATAAACTTTTCTAAGGTTTAACTCTTTCGCAAATTTTCGGAAAAAGTTGTAGCTAGAGATCAAATCCTATCCGGATAGGAATAATCAACATATATAAGAAACTGTTTGAATTTTAGCGAAAAAAATTATTATGGGATTTGAAAAAAACTTCTTAGCACTTTTTTATGCTATAAAATTCAAACAGTTTCTAAGAGTCAGAGCCCGGATAATTCAAGATTAAGAATAATCAACCCGTTTTATTTCCATAATGATTATTATTGTTAAAAAAATAATAGTCTAATCGCCTTGCAAGTTTATATATTTTATTTGTTTTTTTATATTTTACCTACTTAAATTAATTATTATTTCGTATTATATACATATATTAACTTTATATGTTTTCAGAATATATAATTAATGTATTTTGCCACAGCACATGCTAAAAAATATTACGCTGTCCTTACAAGACTCCGGCCGATGGTTGTACTCTTTTTTCCAAGACGTTGCCATTAGGTGGATAGCATCGCGGGAACAACGCCCTGTGGTAGCTTATATAAATTCTATTCCAAGATTTGGCTAACGCCGATTTTTAATTCACATTCCAAGATTTCAAAATTCTGTATATCAACAAAATACAATTATTATTTGTAAAATTATTTATTGTAAACTATATGTTATTGACAAGAATGCTGTTACATTTCTTGTCATGTACTCAGAAAATACAGATATAAATAACAGAACAGAGGTTGTGAAAATAAATCGACACAGAAAGATAAAAACACATTTTCGTGTTTATTCGCTTTTTTTTAACTATATCTCATACGCAAGAATAGACCGGGCAAATAAACTACCCATTAACGGAATCATTGTAGCCATAAAAGTACACCATACAAACTTAGCCTATAATTATCTTATTAATTTCTTAATATAACAATGAATATTTGTTAATATATTGATTTGAGGGCTTTTTCAAATGACAAAGGTTGATAATCAAATATGACTATCAACCTTAGAGTTATGACCCGTATCGTTTCTTTCAGAGTTTCATATCCGTTATAGATGCAGCAACTACATTGGCAACCACTTCACGCAATCGTGACACAGCCCCTTTATCCTCGGGATGAACGCGATTTGTAAGCAATATAACGGCAGTATCGCTCTCCGGATCGATGGTAATCGATGTGCCTGTATAACCTGTATGCCCATAAGCCGAAACGTCAAAAATATCTCCATCGCTGGCATAACCGGAATAAACATCCCAACCTAAAGCCCTGCCAAACCTTTCAA
>JAISES010000274.1 GCA_031263965.1 Prevotella sp.
GGAGATTCGTTTCCTGCAATGATCCGGTTCAGGAGTTCGGTAGTATCCGATATCAGCATAATATTATTCTCGGCAGCATATTCGCGGATTTTTTTATCCACATCGCCCAATATTCCCAAAGCAAAAAAGTAGCGGTTTATTTCGCAGGCTGTCTGATATGTACGCGAATTATCGAAATGGGAAATAATCCTTGCAACCAATGTGTTCAATTCGTTGTAAGCTTCTTCGATTCGATTCTTTAGCGATGCGGGAGTTTTCGCCGTATACCAATTCGATAAATTTTCGGCTAAAGCCCGGAATGTATTTGTCGGTTCGTTAACCGCACCATTGCCCCACCGTATGAAACTAAAAAAAGGAGAACGTGCGCCGCCTTTGAAATCTTCCGGCTTTAGTCCATGATTGGTCATTATGTTCAGAACTTTCTCGGCCATTTGTTGCAACTCGCTCTCAAAATTGCGGATAATACCGAAAAGCATTTCTTTATAATCGGTCATCAGTTGCTTGTCGGCTATATCAGCCTGCACCTGATTGCTGTATGCTTTGTAACCCTCCTTAAATATTTCGGATGAAAGGGACTGGATATCGCTGCGGATATTCCAATTGTCTCCGTTTTCTATCTTTTCTTCCGAGAAACGGATCAGCCGGTCGAGTAAGGGTTTATTGTCGCTACGCTCCAAATCGAACAGCATAGAATCGACTGCTTGCCCTAAAACTTTTTCGGTATCCAGTTCTACATTATATCCTCCGCCCAATCCGATTTCACGTGTGAAAGCGCGCATAGTTTGCTGGAAAAACTTATCAATAGTACTGACGGAAAAAGAAGAATAATCGTGAAGTATGCGGACTAAGACGTCACGGGCTTCTTTTCTGACTTGCTCCTCATTCAATCCATATTCATCGGAAAGCAAATCCACATAATCCGATTTTTGCCCTTGAGCCAGGTTGCCAAGCTCTTCGACGATACGGGTTTTCATTTCGTCGGTTGCCTTATTGGTAAAGGTAACGGCTAATATATGGCGATAGGCGTATGGCGAAGAAAAAAGAAGGCATAAGTATTCTGCGGTCAGGCGATGGGTTTTACCCGAACCTGCCGAAGCTTTATATACAGAAAGATTTACTTTATCGTCAAATAATCCTTGCTTTGACATACCCTTCTTTTTGCAATAGTTCCAGTATCTTATTCCTGAAATCGCCCTGAACTATTATTTCTCCGTCTTTGGCCGATCCTCCGACCCCGCATTTTACTTTCAGAAACTTGCCCAATTCCTCCAAGTCTGCAATTGTACCGATAAATCCGGTAATCAGAGTCACGGCTTTTCCTTTTCGATTACGTTTGTCCAGTGAAATTCGAAGTTGTTGTTTGGCTTTATCCGGCGTATCTTTTTCTATATTCTCTTCTTTTTCATATTTAAAGTCCGGATTTGTAGAATATACAACATTCAGACGGTCTTTCCAGTCACTCATATCAATGGATTTTGTTGATACAAAAATACGGAATAATTTAGAGTCTGTTTAGAAACTGTTTGAATTTTAGCGAAAAATATTATTATAGGATTTGAAAAAAATTTGCTATAAAATTCAAACCGTTTCTAAACAGACTCTAACTTTGACGAAAGGCTCCTATCTTTTTAACAATTTCTTCGAATTCCTCACGAGATCCGGCAGCCTTATTCCTCACTTTAGTCCGGTAGTTATATACCGTCCGTAAAGAATATCGCAGGAAATTTGCAATCTTAATACTATCGGTAATGCCAAGGCGTATTAATGCAAAAATCCGTAGTTCAGTATTCAGCAGCTCACCCGGTTTTGGTAATATTTGTTCTTCCGGCAACAATAAGGCATTAAATTCCTGGATGAAGGATGGGTATATATTTAGAAATATGGAATCGAAATTCTGGTATAATTCTTCAAGCTCTGTTTCTACTAATGTCGTCGATTTTATCATTTTGAAGAGTTCGTCCAATTGATTGTTCTTAGCTTTGGCATTCAAGCTTTTCCTGTAATTCTCGAGCTTTTCAATATATTCGGAACACTGATCAAAAAAGCGGGCTATATATTCTTCTTTAACATGGTTTGCTTCCCCCAGATTATTATTGGAATCCAGCAAGTCCTGGTTAAGTTTTATCAGTTCCTGATTTGTCCGGTAAAGCTGTTTTCTGATAACAGAGAGCCTTTTCATCTGTTTGTATATATATGCCATTCCTGCAATTAAGGCCAATGACAGTATACTGATAAGGATTAAATATGTTTGAAGCTTTTCTTTCTGGAACTTTTCTTTTTCCTGATAAGTGGAATTGATGATAGGATAAAATCCGGAACTTTCGATGGTACGGTAACGTACATTGCAATAGATGGCGTCTTCTATTGCCGATTGTATGAACCTGTATGCTTTGTCTATATCTCCTGATTCATAATACGTCAGGGCCAGGTTCTGAAAGGAAGCATTATCTTTTATACAGTTTGTAATATCGGATATAGCCGATATGGCAAAATATTTCTTCTGTAATTCCGGATTCTTTTGTTCCTTATAAGCATAACCTAAGAAATAGGCTATCAGGGCACGGTTGGCGTTGTCGTCGGTGGTTTTGTCCAATAAGTCATTAAATAGTTTTATAGCCCTCTCCGTATCGAGCTGATACAGCACTTTAGTTGCATATTCAATCTGATATGTCAGCGATAGAGTATCTAATGCCGAAAGCAAGGAGTCGCGGTATAATTCGCTCCGGCGGTAATAAACGTTTTCATTATTGTTCAGGGCATAATGGGAATAAAAAGCATTGTATGTCAGGTAATATTCCGCAATTAAATCTGACGGGAGTTTTTCCTTGTCTATATTGTCCAATATATTTTTTGCCTCAATATACATCCCTTTCGTGGAATATAGCCAGGCTAACTGAAGGTCGGTTTCGTCCCTGAGTTTGGCCTCTCCGATCTTCGCGGCAATTTCCCTGTTCATTAATATATAGTGTACAGCCGAATCTGTTTTGAATTTACGGTATTCCTTATAAATCTTTTGATTGAGATCGTATAACTGCCTCGCTGACAAATCGGGAAAGGATTGTAGTTTTTTCAGGTTCAACATCCTTTGTTCTTTTTCTTTTACATAGAGTTCTTTCTTAGCCATCACCTCATCAAGCCGAACCATTATAGAATCCTTGGCTGCAGAGGCAAAGATATATGAACTATAACCGGTCAGGACAAAAATGAATAATATTACTTTTTTCATGTGTAATTAAGAATTAACGGCCGTTTTATGATTTTATCAGATAATAATAACCCGAAGATGTACCGGTGCTTTTCTATGACATCAAATATATACATATTTTTTTACATTTTACCGTCCGTCGCCATATGATTGCCTTTCTTAATAACTGATGTTACGCAACACCGAAAAACATTATCATTCCATATTTTTGTTCTTTCTTCTGCGCGCAATCGAAGATTGCTTGCATTCCTTTTGCCCTAAGCATACAAAAGGAAGCAAAAACGCTTTGTGTGCCCGCTTTGACTTTCTCTTTCCCGTCATTGCTTCGGGGAAACCCTCGCAATGACGAAGGAATCGAGCATATTTAAATTCGAAGCATTTAATGGGAAATGGATAAATCAGGGTGGTACGGATGTTAAATAGGGGATATTACAGGATTGCAACTTTATTAAAGTGAAGGATAATATATAGACTTATCATTATATTTTTTAACTTTACGGAGTTATTTGCATATGAATTGAAAATGTAAAAATCTGAAGATAGATTGATAATGAATATATTGGAATTGAGCGAACAGGAAGTCATTCGCAGACAGAGTTTAGAAGAACTGAGAACCTTAGGCATAGAGCCGTATCCGGCTGCATTGTATGAAGTAAATGCGTATTCGAAAGAAATAAAAGATAGCTTTAAGGATGATGCAGACAAGCGCTATGTGGCTATAGCCGGTCGTATTATGAGCCGGCGCATTATGGGAAAGGCTTCTTTTGCTGAATTGCAGGATGCCGAAGGACGTATTCAGGTATATATATCCCGCGACGACCTTTGTCCGGAAGAGAATAAAGATATGTACAATATCGTTTTCAAAAAGTTGCTTGATATAGGCGATTTTATCGGTATAAAAGGATTTGTATTCCGTACCCAGATGGGCGAAATATCCATTCATGCCGAGGAACTGACTGTTCTTGGAAAATCGCTCCGCCCGCTACCTGTGGTAAAGGTTAAGGATGGAGTGACCTATGATGGCTTCACCGACCCGGAACAACGTTACCGCCAACGCTACGTAGACCTGATTGTGAACGACGGGGTTAAAGATGTATTCGTTAAAAGGACGAAAGTGTTCAACTCGATGCGTGAATACCTTAACGGGCACGGATACATTGAGGTTGATACTCCCGTTTTGCAAAGCATTCCCGGTGGAGCGACAGCCCGTCCGTTTATCACACATCATAATGCATTGGACATTCCGTTATATTTGCGTATTGCCAATGAGCTATACCTGAAACGCCTCATTGTCGGCGGTTTCGATGGCGTATACGAATTTTCGCGCAACTTCCGTAACGAGGGTATGGACCGGACCCACAATCCTGAGTTTACCGTTATGGAATTCTATGCAGCTTACAAGGATTATAACTGGATGATGGATTTCACCGAAAAAATGCTTGAAAAGATATGCGTGGACGTTCATGGAACAACAAAAGTGAAGATGGGCGGAAATGTGATCGATTATAAGGCTCCTTATGCCCGTGTAACGATGATCGATTCCATTAAGCACTTTACCGGTATCGATATAAACGGTATGAACGAAGATCAGCTTCGCGGTGTTTGCGGCCAATTAGGAATAGAGCAGGACAAAACAATGGGTAAAGGTAAGCTGATAGATGCTATTTTCGGCGAAAAGTGCGAAGGTAATTATATTCAGCCTACATTCATTATCGATTATCCTGTAGAAATGTCTCCGCTTACAAAAAAACACCGGAATAATCCGGAATTGACGGAGCGTTTCGAACTAATGGTTAACGGAAAAGAACTGGCAAACGCATACTCGGAATTGAACGACCCGATAGATCAGCGTGCCCGTTTCGAAGACCAACTGAAATTGTCTGAAAAAGGAGACGACGAAGCTATGTTTATCGATCAGGACTTCCTGCGTGCGCTGGAATACGGAATGCCTCCCACAAGCGGGATCGGTATCGGCATGGATCGCCTGGTGATGTTCATGACAGGACAGGAAAGCATACAGGAAGTATTGTTCTTCCCTCAAATGCGTCCCGAAAAGGTGGTAAAGAAAGACCCTGTAGCTAATTATCTGGAGTTAGGCGTTGCCGAGGAACTCGTTCCTGTACTGCAAAAAGCAGGATACCTGACTGTAGAAGGAATGAAAGACGTGAATCCCCAGAAGATCAGGCAGGATTTAGGGGATATAAACAAAAAGCATAAGCTGGAACTGGTGTTGCCGTCAGTTGAAGTTATTGAGGGTTGGTTCACCTCCCCAACCCCTCCAAAAGGAGGGGCTTAAGCAAGCCATGATAATGAATATTAAAAACAAATAAAATTCCTGCTTCCCTTTTCCTCCCCCAAAAGGGGGGAGGTTAGGAGGGGGTGACAAATAGTATGAGTTTTCCCGGTAAAATAGCAATATTAGGAGGCGGAACATGGGCTACTGCATTAGCCAAGATCATGCTCAATCACGAGAAGCATATCAACTGGTATATGCGCCGTCCCGAACAGATTGCCGATTTTAAGAAAACAGGACATAATCCGTCTTATCTTTCGACAGTAGAATTTAACCTGGACAGGATAAAATTCTATTCGGATATTACCAAGGTAGTGGAAGAGTCGGATACATTGATTCTGGCCGTGCCCTCGCCTTTTCTTAAAGGGCATCTTGATAAACTGGAAACGAGGCTGGATAATAAATTTATTATTTCGGCTATCAAGGGAATAGTTCCACCCGAAAATCTTCCGGTAACAGATTATCTGACACAGTATTATAATGTTCCTGCCGGAAATATGGCTATTGTCGGCGGTCCTTGCCATGCGGAAGAAATAGCGTTGGAGCGTTTGACATATCCAACGATCGCGTGTCCGGATATTGATAAGGCGCATGCCATAGCCCGGATTTTTTCTAACAGGTTTGTGCGTGCTTCGGTGTCGAACGATGTTGCCGGAATAGAGTTGGCAGCGGTTCTGAAAAACGTATATGCCATCGCTTCGGGCATCTGCCACGGTTTGAAATACGGCGATAACTTTCAGGCGGTGCTGGTATCAAACGCCATATCGGAAATGGAACGGTTTGTAGACGTTGTGTCGCCTATCGGAAGGCAGATTCAGGACTCGGCCTATCTGGGAGACCTGTTGGTGACCTGCTACTCCAGTTTCAGCCGCAACCGTACATTCGGTTCGATGATCGGTAAAGGATATTCTGTGAAAGCGGCGCAGGTAGAGATGGAAATGATTGCCGAAGGTTATTTCGGTACAAAATGTGTAATGGAAATAAACGAAAAGTATAATGTAAATATCCCGATTGCCGATATGGTTTATCGCATATTATATGAAAATTCTCCGGCGCAGCAGGAGGTGAAGGCGCTGAGGGAACAAATATTAAAATAGGGTAATTGATATATGAAAGGTTACACTGAGAACCACTGAGATTATGATAGATAATAACTATAGGTATAGCGATTGATTAACTTTAATATCACATTATTAAAGAACGGTTCAAAGAAATATATAATAAACATTATATAGAACAAATGTATATAGCTGTCATTTATAGCAGATCGGAAG
>JAISES010000307.1 GCA_031263965.1 Prevotella sp.
TGTTTTCCGTATCTCCGGCAATATACACCTTCTTGTCGCCGAAAGTTATAATATAGCCGTTGCCCCTGCCTTCAGGGTGGTATGCTTCGCCGTCAGGTTTTTTGTTTACAATGTTGTAAGCAGGGACAGCATCGATATGCAGGGATTTCCAATGGGAATGATCACCGTTAATCATCACATCGCCGTACCCTAAGATTTCATTGCAAACTTTAGATACAATGAACTGCGTATCAGCTTTTTTAATGGCGTTAATTGCAACAGTATCCAGATGGTCGCCATGCTCGTGCGTCAGAATAATGAGGTCGGCTTCAGGCAGTTTCGTATAGTCCGCAACTTTAGAGTACGGATCTACCTGGATTATCTTTCCTTCATATTCGAACATAAGGGATCCGTGTCCCACCAACGTTACTTTCAGCTGCCCTTTATTTGTTTCGTAAATATCGGCTTTTATATATTCCTGTACCATATTCAGCGAGTCGGAACTTTTTTCTTCTGCTTTTGCGCTGTTGGCCTTATTCCCGCAAGCTACAAAAACAAACAACACTGCAATAATTGATAACAACGTTTTTTTCATAAGCTTTGTTTTATTGAAAATCAGTTTAGTTGTCCGGTATCTATATCTTTTACATATAGCTGTATATTCGATTTTCCGTTGTGAACATTTTCTTCCAGCGTATAGCATATGTCGAAAGGCTCACCGTTTTTTACTCTTTCATAAGAATCGCTTTGCCGAAAGGCGATCCCGTTTACAGGGGTTACAACGGTTTTATCCGCCATCTCGAGTTTCAGATGCACATTATCTTTACCTACTATCTTACTGGTTCCATAATCCTGTACGTCGCATGTAACAAATATCGGGTTCAGATTTTCGGGGCCAAAAGGAGCAAAAGAGTTTAACTCTTCTACAAACTTATTGTTTATTTCCCTGAAGGTGAGTTGCGCATCGATATTTATCTGAGGACGCATCATTTCAGGCGCTATCATTTCCAGGGATAAAGCTTCGAAGCGTTTTTTAAATTCGTTCAGATTTTCTTCTTTGAGAGATAAGCCGGCAGCATATGTGTGGCCTCCGAAGTTTTCGAGAATATCTTTACATGCCTCTATGGCTTTATAAACATCGAATCCCATTACCGAGCGAGCCGATCCGGTGATCATTCCCTGCGATTTGGTAAGGACAACAGCCGGGCGTAAATGCTTTTCTGTCAGTCGGGAGGCAACTATTCCAATAACTCCTTTATGCCACGTTTCGTTGTATATAACAATGCTTTTTTTACTTTTCATATCCATGTTTTGGTCTATGAAAAGAATTGCCTCATCGGTAATGCGTTTGTCCAGTTCGCGACGGTCGTCATTGTAATGGTCGATGTTCGTACTTTTCTCGCGGGCATCTTCCGTACTGTTGGCCAATAGCAGATCGACGGCCTCTTTGCCTTTCATCATCCGGCCCGAAGCGTTGATTCGCGGTCCTATTTTGAATATGATATCGTTTACGGTTATACTTTTGTATGTGAGCCCGCAAATGTCAATAATCCCCTTCAAGCCCAAGCTGGGGTTAGAATTTAGCTGCTTAAGTCCATAGTAAGCGAGTATCCTGTTTTCGCCTGTTATGGGTACGATGTCTGATGCAACACTAACCGCCACCAAATCAAGCAGGTCCTGTATTTCGGAAAAGTCTATTTTGTTGTTTTGCGCCAAAGCCTGAACCAGCTTAAAGCCCACTCCACACCCCGAAAGATGCTCGTACGGATATGTTGAGTCGGTACGCTTTGCATCGATAACAGCCACTGCGTCAGGCAAGACCTCATCCGGCATATGATGATCGCCTATAATAAAGTCGATACCTTTGCTTTTTGCATATGCTACCTTTCCAACCGCTTTTATGCCGCAATCGAGAGCTATAATAAGCTTCACGCCTGTTTCTTCGGCATAATCGATGCCTTGCTCCGATATACCGTATCCCTCGTCGTAACGGTCGGGGATATAGTAATCCATATTTGTTGTAAATTTCCGCAGAAACTTATAAACAAGTGCGACAGCAGTTGTTCCGTCTACATCGTAATCGCCATATATCAGGATACGCTGTTTTTGTCCCAGAGCTTTTTCTATTCTCTTGATAGCCTTATCCATATCGGGCAACAGGAAAGGATCGTGTAAATCTTTTAAATTCGGGCGAAAGAACTTACGGGCATCTTCTATCGATGAGATGTTTCTTTGTATCAAGAGTTTGCAGAGAACCGGGCTTATGCCTAATTTCTTAGCAAGTTCGTCTCTTTGCTCTTTTTGCTGGGTTGTTAGGTCTTCGTAATTCCATTTGTAAATCATTTTATATCGTTTTTTCTTTCTTCTGTCTCGGGGAGGTCGGACAACATTCAGTCGTTCAAAAGCAAACCTCGCAAATATATCTTCATTTTTGATAAAATGAGATACTACAATCCGTAAAGATAATAATATATATGAAATCGTTGTGTTCGATTTTCGTTTTTATTGAAGTCATCTTGACTTTTTAATATTTGCTGCTGTTTTTGTAAATGCCCTCTTTTTCGTTCTGAACGAAGTGTATTGCAAATCGCTGAAGAGAAGGCGAAGCAAATATTTCCTGAAAAACCAGATCCTTCGTTCCTCAGGATGACAAAAGTGCTGAATTATATAAAGTCAAGATGGCTTCATCATCTCTGTTTTCATAACTTACTGTAAAAGCGTTGTTTATAGTTTGGTTTTCTAAGAAACTGTTTATATTTTATAGCAAATCTTTTTTATAGTTATTTTCCTAAGTACATGGCAAAAAAAATGTAACTGTATTATTATCAATGATATACTGCCATTTCAGGGCGTTGTCCCCGCGATGTCTTCCTTACCCGTGGCGTTGCCACGGGCTATGATATATCAGGCTTTCAGCCTGAAAATACCAGGAAATAACCCTGAAAGGGTTAAATATTACAGCCCAACGGCAACGCCTTGGGTAATCAGGTACAACCTCCGGCCGGCGTCCTGTAAGGAAAGTATAACATTTTTTGTCAAGTACTTAGGCTTGTTTTCAGATGGATTTTGTTTTTTTGCTTTCAGGTTCGCAATGACGGGAGTAGCTGACAATCAGACATATAATAATATTTTTCACAAAAACATCCCGCACCACTTATCAAACTGTTCCACCGGTTTTCTCCCATGTTTTGAGATGCTTTTTCTTATTCGCTCAACACTTTTTTCTTCTCCTAAGCGGGTTTTGGAATAAAAACAATCGGCGAAGCAAATTATTTGCTCTTCTATGCTGACAGGAACCATTTCCCTGTGCGGAAGCGGTAATTTTTCTGTGACTATCTGTTCGAGGGTTAGCCCTGTTCCTGTATGTCTTTCGCATACTAATGCATGTTTCGGGT
>JAISES010000128.1 GCA_031263965.1 Prevotella sp.
ATGCAAAAGGAACAATTAATATAAGCAGGTAGAGATTCCACATGTTGGTAAATTCCTTAACGAGTAGAAAATTGAACAAACGGTTCCTCTTAACCGGTAGACACAGGTAAGGTACTATCTGCATAGACTGGTTCTGCTTGAAGATATATTTGACTATATAATCGTACAGAAACAGATAAAGGGCAAAGGAGTTGAATGTATAGATTGCCAGTTGATAACTCCCCATTTCGAGTAGCATCTCATCCAAGACAAATCCGAGAGCAAATAGTTGCAAACCAAGCAATCCAAATATGAGATACATGAATAGCCTGATTCCCAGATTTCGTTCAAACATCGGATGCCGTAAGAATGCTTTCCATTGGTGTTTTTGTAGTTCCCGTTGCAGCATATCAAGAAAAATATTTACCCTATCAGTCGCCTTTTTATCCGGATAATCACAGACCTGTTATTATTTTCTGTAATCAAAATGATTCTTATTTATGTTCGAATATAAAAAAGTAATAGATTTGCATTGTGTAAATAATTATTTCTATGGTAAATCTGGAATGGTATAGGACATTTAAGGCTATTTATCAATACGGTACGCTGACAAGAGCCTCGCAGGAACTGATGATGTCGCAGCCTAATCTCAGTATTCAACTGGCATCCCTCGAAAGTTATATAGGACAACCCTTATTTGTAAGGCTTCCGCGTAAGATGATGCCTACCGAATATGGCAAACAGTTGTACACGCAAATAGTAGAGTCGATAGATAATCTGGAAAGGGTGGAGGCTGAATTCAAGCGCGCGGTGCTTAACAAAACTCCATGTATCCGTTTTGGTACACCATCCGAGCTTTTTAAAAACTATCTGGCCGGGCATATAGGGAATCAGGACGACCTGCATCTGACTGTGGAGTACGGATTAGCCGGTGATTTGACCAATAAGCTTATAAGTAATGATCTTGATATTGCGATTATTACCAGGCAGGGCAAACCGGACGATAATCTGACTTATGAACTGCTTTTTACAGAGTCGTTTTTTATCGTATGCAATACGAATACCGATATAAGTGATTTTGATGAGTACCTGAATTCCGGTAAATTGAACGATGCGGAAAAGTGGTTAAAATCAAAAAAATGGTATGCATACGACAATAACCTGCCTTTGATCAGGAGGTTTTGGCGCGAAAATTTCAAAAAACGCCCATTGTTGAGATTGCATGCCGTGATACCCGATAACGATGCTATATTGAAAGCAGTAGGGAATAGCGACGGGTTGTCCGTGTCGTCTGACCTTATAGCCGGCAAGGCTTTAAAGCAGGGATTGGTGAAAGTGTTATGGCACGGGAATGTTACGGCGACCAATACGATTTATCTGGCATATAACAAGAATAAAATACAACCGCAGTATGTAGAGAAAGTGAAAAATTTTATAATAAGTAATGTAATGTCTGAATGAATGTCAGCATGATACAGGTTCTTAACTTTTTGATTTTATCGACGGCTTTGCGAATTCGGGTTTTTACCTGTATATTTGTACATTACCTAGATTATGACATATGGAAGATAATAAATTTTTGACACTTATAAAAAGTGGAATCTGTGAAAACTGGGATCGTCCGGCTTTAACTGATTACAATGGGGAAACCTATTTATATAAAGACTTTGCACGTAAAATAGCTCAGCTACATATTCTTTTCGAAGATATGGACGTCCGGAAAGGAGATAAAATCGCTATTTGCGGCCGGAATTCATCAAACTGGGCTGTGGCTTTTTTTGCCTCCCTTACCTACGGCGCTGTTATCACGACTATCCTGCATGACTTTAGCGGAGAGAATATTCACAATCTGGTAAATCATTCGGAAGCAAAGGTCTTTTTTGCGGACGACTATGTGTGGACAAAGGTTGATCCGGTGCAAATACCATTGGTAGAAACTATTTTGATAATTGACGATTTTTCGGTACAAAAGTCGCGCTCGGCTAAATTATTAGCTTCATGCGCGGATTTGGAATTAGCCCTTGCCCAGAAATATCCGGATGGTTTTACTATTGAAAATGTAAAATACCATGATGAATTACCGGAAGAACTGGCTGTCCTGAATTATACTTCGGGTACGACAAGCAATCCGAAAGGAGTTATGATCCCCTATCGAAGCCTTTGGTCTAATACGCGTTTTGCGATAGATAGTATCGGGTTTGTAAAGCCTGGTGACGGTATTGTATGTATGTTGCCCATGGCGCATATGTACGGATTGGCATTCGAAGTGTTGCTGTCAATAGCGAAAGGTTGCCATATCCATTATTTGACGCGTGTGCCGTCTCCCCAGGTAATTCTCGATGCTTTTGCAAAGGTGAATCCGACATTGGTGTTAGCCGTACCTCTTATAATAGAAAAGATTGTTCAGACACGGGTATTCCCCGAATTGAAGAAGCAGCCGGTAAAAACTTTGCTGTTGTTGCCGCCTTTCAGAAAAATGATATACAAGAAGATCGCAGCAAAACTAGTTCCTGTTTTTGGCAACAAACTGGTAGAGGTGGTTATCGGTGGCGCGGCTTTGAACAAAGAGGTCGGAGAATTTTTAACAGAAATAAAATTCCCTTACACAGTAGGATATGGTATGACAGAATGCGGCCCTCTTATTTCTTATGAATATTGGGAAATATACAAGGCCGGTTCCTGTGGACGCACAGTCGACCGTATGTCGGTACGGATAGAGTCGGCAAATCCTGAAACAGAGACCGGAGAAATAATGGTGAAAGGACAGAATGTAATGCTCGGCTATTATAAGAACGAAGAAGCAACCAGGCATGTAATCGATGAAGCCGGCTGGCTTCGAACCGGAGATTTGGGCATAATGGATCGCGATGGTTTCTTGTTTATCAAGGGGCGCAGTAAAACAATGATACTAGGACCTTCAGGACAGAATATTTATCCCGAAGAAATAGAAGGTTTTTACGATAATTCTCCATATGTAGGCGAATCGTTGGTGATAGAAGAAAATGGCAAATTGATAGCGCTGATATATCCCGACAAGGATTATATGAAGAAGAATGATATAAAAGAAAGTGATTATTCTTCTATTTTTGTCGAAGAAATGAAGGCCATAAATAAGCGTTTGCCAAAATATAGCCGGATCGTTAATTTCAGATTGCAGGATCAGGAGTTCGAAAAGACGCCAAAACGAAGTATCAAACGTTTCTTGTATCAGAAATAAACAAAGGAGGGTGTGTCAAAAGTCCTTTTACACTGATTGTCATTGCGGGCTTGACCCGCAATCCTCTGATAAACAGCAGTCAATTTTAAGGGATTCCGTGTCAGGCACGGAATGACAAGCTTTTGATACATCCTCATAACTTATAATTTATAACCCATAATTAGTTAACATGTCTGTAGACGATAAGAAAATTATTTTTTCAATGATTGGCGTGGGTAAGCTTTACCCGCCACAAAAACAAGTATTAAAAAACATCTACCTTTCATTCTTTTACGGAGCCAAGATCGGTATTATCGGGCTTAACGGTTCCGGTAAATCTACTTTGTTGAAGATCGTAGCAGGTCTGGATAAGGAATATCAGGGAGAGATAGTATCAGATAAAGGATATTCGGTAGGTTATCTGGAACAGGACCCGAAGCTGGATCCGGCTAAAACCGTCAAAGAAATTGTACAGGAAGGGGTACAGCCCATCATGGATATTTTGAAAGAATATGAAGGCATCAACGAGAAATTCGGATTGCCGGAATATTACGAAGATCCGGATAAGATGGATGCTCTTTTTGCCCGTCAGGCAGAACTGCAAGATAAAATAGATGCATCTGACGCATGGAATATAGATAATAAGTTGGAACGCGCAATGGATGCACTGCGCTGTCCGCCTGAGGATCAGTTATGTGCCAGTCTTTCGGGAGGAGAAGCCCGTCGTGTAGCCCTGTGCCGCTTGCTGCTTCAAGAACCGGATGTACTGTTGCTTGATGAGCCTACCAATCACTTGGATGCGGAATCTATCGACTGGTTGGAGCAACACTTGCAACAATATAGTGGAACGGTTATCTGTATCACGCACGACCGTTATTTCCTGGATCATGTTGCAGGATGGATTCTTGAACTTGACCGTGGAGAAGGTATTCCCTGGAAAGGAAACTATACCTCATGGCTTGAGCAAAAGACCAGGCGCATGGAACAGGAAGAAAAACAGGCCAGCAAACGCCGCAAGACTCTCGAACGGGAGTTGGAATGGGTGCGGATGGCACCAAAGGCCCGTCAGGCAAAAGGAAAGGCTCGTCTGAACGATTACGAAAAGATGTTGAATGCCGACCAGAAAGAGCGTGAAGAAAAGCTTGAAATATTTATACCTAACGGCCCCCGTTTGGGTAATAAAGTAATAGAAGCCCATACTGTGAGTAAAGCTTTCGGCGATAAGCTTTTGTTTGACAATCTCGAATTTATGCTGCCTCCATCGGGTATCGTAGGTATTATTGGCCCTAATGGTGCGGGTAAGACTACTTTATTCCGTTTGATTCAGGGCTTGGAGACAGCGGATAAGGGTATTTTTGAGGTCGGCGAAACTGTTAAGATTGGGTATGTAGACCAGTCGCATGCCGATATAGATCCGGCTAAGACAGTATATCAGGTGATCTCGGGAGGTAGTGAGTTTGTCCGGGTAGGAGGCAAGGAAATCAATGCACGCGCTTATCTTTCCCGATTCAATTTTTCGGGTGGAGATCAGGAAAAGCTGACCGGCGTATTATCTGGAGGGGAACGCAACCGCCTGCATCTGGCCCTTACATTGAAGTCAGAAGCCAATGTGTTACTATTAGATGAACCTACCAACGATATAGATGTAAATACTTTACGTGCATTGGAAGAAGGGTTGGAAAACTTTGCGGGCTGTGCTGTTGTTATATCGCATGACCGTTGGTTTCTCGATCGTATTTGTACGCATATACTTGCATTTGAAGGAAACTCGGAAGTATTCTTCTTTGAAGGCAGTTACAGCGAATACGAAGAAAATAAGAAAATGCGCTTAGGAAATATAGAGCCGAAACGTATCCGTTACCGGAAATTAATTAATTAATTCAGGTTTCTATTTATTGAACAATACCGGTCAGTGGTTTGATCATGTTAAAAAAATATGTTCTTTTTTATTGTGCGGAATCTGCGATTGCTTGTTCTTAACTTTTTGCTTGACCAAAAAGTTACAAAAAGTCAAGGCTGTACCGGATAGCCGACCCACAATTAGCTTGCCGGCTAAACAAAATAAACTCGCATCTAACGATGCTCAGACAGAATTTTGTTTTTAACGCCCGCTTCGCTGTGTGGGTACCCCGTCTATCCGCTAAGGCCGTCAGGCTGACGC
>JAISES010000352.1 GCA_031263965.1 Prevotella sp.
CTTTTGGTTTAGCCCGCTAAACCTGCAAGCAAAAAGAACAAAATCCATCTGAAAATATCTATAAAAAATATTTGCTATAAAATTCAAACAGTTTCTTATATATTCAAAAAATTCAGTAATATTTTTTCACCTACACTGCCACTCTTTTCCGGATGGAATTGAGTAGCATAAAAATTATCCTTATGTAGCGCTGCGCTGAACGGATTTATATAATCGGTCGTTGATGCCGTATACTTCCCGACAGGCACATAGTAACTGTGGACAAAATATACAAATTCTCTTTCCATAGAGTCGTCAAATATCCGGCTTTTCACGTTAGTGATCGTATTCCAACCCATATGAGGCACTTTGTCACTGTGTTTTTGCGGGACAAAACGTTTCACTTCAGCATCAAATATATTCAGGCAATCGACATCACCCTCTTCCGAATGTGAACACATTAGCTGCATACCAAGGCAAATGCCCAAAACAGGTTGTTTCAACGATGGAATTAAAGCATCTAATCCCAATCGATGTATATGCTGCATTGTAGTGCTTGCCTCTCCCACACCGGGAATAACTACTTTGCCGGCTTTTCTTATCACCTCCGGATCAGCCGAAACAACAACATCTATACCTAATCTTTTAAAAGCAGACTCTACAGAAAAGATATTTCCCGCATTATATTTGACAATAACAATACTCATAGGATCTCTAATAACGAATCTATTACTTTTACCATTTCTTTAAACTCTTCTATATCGTAAAGCCTTGTCAGCATCACTATCTTACCGGCCTTATCTATAATAACATTACGCGTAACGCCGGCCTTTTTACCGGCATACAAGCCAAATATATCTCCATCGGGATCGAGCCCAATAGGGTATGTCACACCTGTCGATTCCGCAAACTTAAGAACTGTTTCCGCCGGCTCGTCCCTATCGATGCCGAACAGTGCAAAATCCGGATTATCCTTGTGCTTCAACCGGATTTCACTTTCTATATGCGGCATTTCCTTTCTGCATACTCCGCACCAACTGGCAGTGAATTGCAGCATAACCACCTTGCCTCTGAGCGAAGACAATTTCACTTTTTGTCCATCAGGCAAGCTCATTTCAAAATCGGGAGCAGTATCTCCAACCTTTACTTTATATTGATGTTTGTATTCTTCCTGTGAGAAAAGACTTACAGCAAAAGACAATGTAAACAGAACGAGTAATATTTTTTTCATAATTCTTCTTCCAGTTGTTTATTTAACAGATAATGCCTGAACCATAATGAAAATGGCAATGTTGCTAAAGAGCCCGACACATCAGCCAGGAAATCGTACCAATCGCCGCTTCTTTCAGTAAAATATTCAGCTTGTAAAATTTCTATTAGTCCTCCGTAAATGATAGGTATCAATACAGCAAAAACGACTAGTTTCAGCATTATAATTTTGCCTTTTTTATCATAAATATAATTGAAAGAGGCAACAACAGATAATCCGAAATACATAAGAAAATGTACGATTTTATCCGTTGGGATAAAGATCTCAAATTCCACGTCGGGAATATCATTGGCAGGGATAAGACAGCACAAGTAAAATATAATGACCGCAATAACCATTGGAGGCCAGATATATTTAAAAATTCTCTTCAACATATTGTCGCAATTAATAGAATTCAAAGATAGAGAAATTATTTATCCGATTGAGATGTATTGTAAACTTTCATTTCACAAATTTTACAATCGAAAGCAAGCTGTAGCCGGGTATTGTTGTAGGTTAAATAAAACGGCTCCTTATAAGGGTGTTTACCGCTCTTTTCTTTAGTGCACCATCCCAGCGATTGCTTTATGCAATGACGTGTAAACATCAAAGGGACATCCTTCTGCGCTTGTCTCTCAAAAGCCAATTGACTTACATGAGACTGATGCTGGACATAAAACTGCCGGCTACGGTCATTCATTACATTTCCCAAATAGGTAATATTCCTTACGGGGAATGCATGCGAAGTTTGCTTATGGGGCACTATTTCGCGACGATACCTGATATTTCGCACAGACAGAAGTTTATCCGTCAGCAACCTTCGCCATTCAGACAATACCGAAGCGGGGATAAACCAACTATTGCTCCGGTTTATATTTACCCGGGCAACCTTAAATATTGTCGTACCCGTCTTCCTTAGATTATTGTATATATTCTCGGTTTGATCTTTTTGTGCTATCTGTTTCTCATAATCAAAGTTCAAAACGGCATAGTTGTCGTCCTCATCTGTTATTTGCAGGGAGTAGCCAAACGGAAGTTCATTGACATCAATCGAAACTTCAATTTTTCGCTCCGCTGATTTTTTAGACAACAGCTTTTCAAATTCGTGATCATGGTTACGATATACAAAAGTCCCTTTTCTCATATCAGGCGAAACGGCCGGATAAATCAAATCACCCTCTACCCTGTTAATATGGATTCCTTCCAGCTCGTTCTTATTATTGAAGAAACAAAGCCCGTCTCCGTTATTTATTCTGTGTGTGGTATTTATCTTTATAAACTTCGCGGTTACATCCGTAATTCTTCCAATCGGCTCACCCAACGATTTAGGCGAGTTTAACGACCATATATCCTTATCGCGCCCGTTCAAAAAATAGTTGGTAAATCCACGGTTGAAACTTTTTTCGGGATTGGGGGTAAACATGTAAGCCGAACTTCCGGATGAAGCCTTTTGATACTGAGGATATTTTTTGAATATCTCATCCAGACGCCGGCGGTAATAGGCGACCACATTTTTCACGTATGACACATCTTTCAGCCGGCCTTCTATTTTAAGGGATGTAACTCCGGCTTCTAACAAATCCTCCAGGTTTTCAGATAAATTGAAATCCTTCATGGATAAGAAATGTTTTTTTGCCATTATCTCTTCCCCTCCGGCATCAACTAATGTGTAAGGCAATCTGCAATACTGTGCGCAAGCTCCCTTATTGGCGCTTCGTCCGGAAAGGGCTTCACTCAGATAACATTGTCCGCTATAACATACACATAGCGCGCCATGCACAAAAACCTCCAAAGGAGTATTTACCTGTGAGGCTATTTCCTTTATTTCACCGATGGTTAATTCACGTGGAAGTACTATTTGGCGAAATCCGGCCTTTTCCAGAAACTTCACTTTCTCCACACCCCTGTTATCCATCTGGGTACTGGCATGTAAAGCAACCGGAGGCAAATCGAGCATGGTTATTCCCATATCCTGTATTATCAGGGCGTCTATCCCTGCTTCGCTATACAACCGCCAGATCAGCCTTTCGGCATCTTTCAGTTCCTTGTCGCTAAGAATAGTATTCAGGGCGACATATACTTTGGCATTATACAAATGAGCATATTCAGCTAATGCTTTTATATCCTCCAACGTATTTCCGGCAGCCGCCCTTGCACTAAATTCAGGAGCACCTATATATACGGCATCGGCTCCATGATTGATGGCTTCGATACCACACTCCGGATTTTTTGCCGGAGCTAACAACTCTATTCTTCGGACTTTAAGCAAAGTGTTTGATTGAAATAATTGCAAAATTACAGATTATACAAAAACAAAGCAATAGATTTTTACAAATCGAAATGGTAAGCTTAGAAACTGTTTGAATTTTAGCGAAAAATATTATTAAGTTCTATAAAATATGTCATATCTGATTGTCAGTTTTCCGCGTCATTACGAGGGTGGATTGCTTCACCGCAAGCGGTTCGCAATGACGGAAATAACTGATTCTATAAACACGTCATTGATTTTTGTTGACGACTATAAGAACCTGTTAGGAAATTAAAAGAAAAAATTTTTATAGCGTAAAAAAACGACATCTCATGTAAAAAATATTGGGTATCAGTTGTTTATGCGGATATTTATTTGTAACTTTAATATTATCAATCACTTAAAATTACAATGAATAGAATTTATCCAACAGATTTAACCGATACCCAG
>JAISES010000358.1 GCA_031263965.1 Prevotella sp.
TCGATGCACAAAAAATACTGGAAAGAACAGATGAAAAAACAAAGCTCATATTTCTTTGTTCGCCAAACAATCCGACAGGCAACCTCCTGAACCGGAAAGAAATAGAGAAGATACTGGATACTTTTGCCGGCATTATCATCGCAGACGAAGCTTATATTGATTTTGCCTCGGAAACGACATGGATAAGCGAATTGGATAAATATCCGAATCTGGTTATCCTGCAAACTTTTTCCAAAGCATGGGGGCTGGCGGCTGTGCGGCTGGGAATGGCTTTTGCTTCCCCTGAAATTATCCGGTTATTCAACAAAGTGAAATACCCTTACAATGTAAATATATTGACTCAAAATTTTGTTGATGGCGAGTTAGATAAGCTGGAACTCAGGAAGGAATGGATAAATATTCTCTTGAAAGGAAGAGATTATCTGAAAAACGAATTAGCAAAGCTTCCGTTTGTAGAAAAAATATACCCGACAGATGCCAACTTCCTTTTGTTAAAAGTAGGCGATGCAAATGGAATATATAAAAAGCTCGCCGACAGGGGTGTGATTGTACGCAACCGCAACTCAGTATCACTGTGCGCCGGTTGCTTGCGCATAACGGTAGGAACGGATGAAGAAAATAAAACTCTGATAGAGACATTGCATACACTTTAGACTTATAAACATGTTACGCAGGGCTTATTTTACCACGGAGGTACACAGAGGTGTTACAGTGTTTTTTTATTCTTATCGCGCTTTAGCCCTGCGCCGTATGCTTTATGTGCGGGGAACCCGTCAGGTGAAAAAGGCGTAAAACGGGATGCCTGTCTGAGCATCGTAGATGCGAGTTCAGCCCGTTTAGCCTTTGAGCCTGCCACGGGTCGCACAGTAAAGCGGGCGCTCAAAGCATTTTTGGTTCCTTTTAAAGGAACGCAAGCAATCTGCGATTGCGCGCAGAAGAAAGGACCAGAATATGAAATGATAATATTTTCAGGTGTTGCGTATTAGTAATAAAGAGTTATTGAGAATAAGAAAAAGCATATTATAAATGAAAAAAAGAGCATTATTTATAGACCGCGACGGTACTATCGTCATAGAGCCCCCTACTGATTATCAACTGGATAGTCTTGATAAACTGGAATTTTATCCGAAAGTGATCCGGAATCTTTATTTCATCCGGAAGAACCTCGATTTCGAATTTGTTATGGTCACTAACCAGGACGGACTGGGGACCGGCTCTTTTCCCGAAGATACTTTCCTGCCTGCACACAACAAGATGCTGAAAACACTGGAAGGAGAAGGAATCACTTTTGACAATATATTAATTGACAGGAGTTTCCCCGGAGACAATGCACCTACCCGTAAACCCGGAACCGGAATGCTCGGCAAGTATATGACAGGAGAATATGATATGGAACATTCTTTTGTAATAGGCGATAGATTAACGGATATAGAACTTGCTAAGAATTTAGGATGCAGGGCGATCTTCTTACAAGACAACGCAGATATTGCCGGCGAATTGAATAATTCTTGTATCCTGCAAACCACCGATTGGGATATCATCAGCGAATTTCTTTTTGCAGGGGAACGCAAAGCCGAAATAAAACGCACAACAAAAGAAACGGATATTCATATCGCTCTCAATCTGGATGGAAAAGGCAATTGCGACATATCTACCGGTCTCGGTTTTTTCGATCACATGTTGGAGCAGATAGGAAAACATGCAGGGATAGACCTTACAATACATGTAAAAGGAGATCTCAATGTAGACGAACATCATACGATAGAGGATACCGCGATTGCACTGGGTGAAGCTCTATACAAAGCGTTGGGGGACAAGCGGGGAATAGAACGCTACGGTTATTGCCTGCCTATGGATGATTGCCTCTGCTCTGTAGCCCTCGACTTTGGCGGACGTTCCTGGCTGGTTTGGGACGCTCAGTTCATCCGCGAAAAAATAGGAGACATGCCTACCGAAATGTTTTTACATTTTTTTAAATCATTGAGCGATTCGGCAAAAATGAACCTCAACATAAAAGCGGAAGGGACAAACGAACATCACAAAATAGAAGGTATTTTCAAAGCTCTTGCACGAGCTTTAAAAATGGCCAAAAGGCGGGATATTTTCAATTACGAACTACCTTCGACCAAAGGGATTATTTGAAAGCCTGTGAATAAGAAACTGTTCAAATTTTATAGCAAATCTTTTTTATAGATAGATTAACTTCTCGTTTTTCATTTTTTGTGTAAGTTTGCACCGATGAAAAAGTATATAGCAGCCGCATTTCTGTTTATTATGGTATTTCCTGCTTTGATGGCTCAAAACAGGAATATTCAAGCGTCTCCCGCCACAATAACACAAGATTCCCTGAAACAAGAAATTATAGATAAATTACCATCCGACAGCCGCAAAATAGATACGTCGAAAGTTGAAATACCAAATACTTATGCATGGAGAATAACACCCGGATTGGGCGAACGTATTTTTGTTCCCCGCGATACGGCTATTATCGATTTTCATCAAAGTATGTTGGTCGATGGAAAAAGTGTTGCTATGGGATATCTGGGCAATACCGGCTCTCCGGCCCAATCAAAAATATTCTTTGAACGTCCCGGAACTTCGCGCTTTACCTTTATGGATGCCATGTATCTCTGGCGAAAAAACCCTGAGACTAAAGACTTCCTGAACACGAAAGTTCCTTATTCGGAAATCAAATATCAGAGTGCCGGAGGCGAAGAAACTGGCGAAAAAAGATTTCAGGCTGAGATTTCAACTAATATGGGGAAAAAGTTTAATCTGGGATTTGACTTCGACTATATTTATTCCCGTGGTTTTTATACGTCTCTATCTAACAAAGGAATCAGTTATGACCTTTATGCCAGTTACATAGGCGATAAATATAAGATGCATGCATTTTTCCACAACAATAATTTCACGAATATAGAAAACGGCGGGATAGCAGATACATTATATATCACCAATCCGAACGGGAACATCGTAAGAGATAAAAAGTTCAGTGGTAAATCGCTCGATATTCCGGTAAGAATGCAGCAAACGTGGAATAAGCTTCGCGGACGCCACATATATGTCACCAATCGCTACGATTTAGGTAATAATATGGAAGAATATCCTATTAACGACAGCACAATAGGTCTGCGCCAAAAGAAGAATTACATTTCCCCTGCCAGTGTTATCCTTACCACGCACTATACAGACCAGAGACGCCGCTTCAATTCTACTTATACCGGCATGGATAACCTGTATACAGTAGACGGGAAATATCCATACTATGGAGAACCTATAAGCACTCCTGTCTATTCGGAAAATATAGATGACTACATGTCGTATTATTCTTTCAAAAATACATTTGCGTTAGCCATGAACGAAGGATTTCGCAAATGGACTAAATTCGGGCTCACCGCATTTATAGAATACGACTTGCGAAAGTATTCCATGCCTACATCTGTGAATATCACAGAAGGCAACACTATTACGATCATATCCAGACCAGGCATGAACAGGAGGGAGTCGGACAATGTATTGACTATAGGCGGAATCTTAACTAAAGAAAAAGGAAAATACCTGCGATATAAAGCATCCGGTGAATTCAGTTCAAATACGGACTTCAAACTGGAAGGCGAGTTGACGACTATGCTAAAGTTCAGAGGCAGGGATTTTTCAGTAAAAGCCAATGCCTATATAAAGGATATCAGCCCAAGCTTTTTTGAAAATAACTTCGCATCCAAATACTGGAGCTGGAAGCACGAATTTTCACACGTAAATAGAGTCTACATCGGAGGCGAAATAAATTTCCCTGAGCTGCCTTTTTCTAAAACAAAAATAAGTGGAGGCATAGAAACTTTAAAAAATTATATATACTATGATTCTCAATCTCAAATACAACAGAAATCTTCTGACATTCAGGTAATATCCTTGAGGCTCGACCAAAAGTTTAACTTTGGGATTTTCCATTGGGACAGTCAGGTGGTTTGGCAGAATACAAAAGACGATGAGGTCATACCTTTACCTGACCTGAGTTTCTATACTAATATTTATCTTGCCACAAAACTGGCAAAGGTACTTACCGTACAGCTTGGTGCAGATGCCTATTTCCATACCAAATATTATATGCCCGGCTATCAACCCCTGACCATGCAGTTCTATAATCAAAGAGATATGGAATTGGGTAATTTTCCCATAGCCACGGCATATATCAATCTGCACCTGAAATATACCCGTTTCTTCCTGATGATGTACAATATAGCGCAAGGCATGGGCAATGGCGAATCTTTCTCCTTGTACCGTTATCCGGTAAATCCACAAGGATTGAAATTAGGTATCTCATGGCGTTTCAACAATTAGGGCTCTATGAAAAAAAAAGATTTTCTTGCAATACCAATTATTATTGCCGTTATACTCTTTATTTGGATTCTATTCCTTAAAAAAGAAAAGGAACAAATAAGAGACTACCCCCAAATAGAAAAGTCAGGTACTCTGCATATTGTCACCGATTACAATTCGATAGGATATTTTGTGTCAGGCGATACTATTGCCGGATTCAATCACGATCTCATACAGCTAATAGAAACATATATACCTGTAAAGGTAAAAGTATCGTTAGAATCCGGTCTCGAAAAAAGCATAGAGGGGCTGAAACAAAATAAATATGACATAATAGCACGCAGTATACCTGTAACAACCCAGTTACGTGATTCATTAAAATTTACAGAACCAATAGTACAAAACAGGCTGGTACTCATACAACGCAAGAAAAACTTTAATAACAACGCAGAGCCAATAAGAAGCCATCTTGATTTGGCAAAAAAAATAATTTATATACCGGCTAAATCGCCGGCTAAACTGAGATTACAGAATCTTTCGCACGAGATTGGCGATACCATATATATAAAAGAAGATGAAATATATGGCTCCGAACAATTAGCCATGCTTGTTGCTTCGAAAGATATAGACTATGCCGTTTGTGACGAAAAAACAGCCGAAAAGATAGCAAAAGATTTACCCGAAATAGACTACGCTACATTCATCGGATTCACCCATCTGGAAGCATGGGCGGTAAGAGAGCAATCCCCTATTCTTTTAGATTCTCTTAACGCCTGGATACAACGCCTTAAAAAGACAGATGCATACAAAAAAGTTTACAGTAAATAGTCTTCCCTCAAAAACCCACCCTTACAAAGTTGTAAAATACAATTGCCTGTATGTGCATTCGGATATGGGCAATTATTTGTTTGTACCTATTCATCATTCTTTTAAAGTTGAAGGCAGCAGCAGCTAACATCACATTTATAGCATCTCCAAAGTCGCCTTTGTAGAAGTTTCTTGAGAATCTGTGATCTTGTTTGAGGTGTCCTGTTATTGGTTCTATGGCCGCTCGCCGCTTATGGGCTTTTCTTCGTTTTCGTTGTTGATAGGAGTTCAAGTTCTTGCTAAATGGTTTAGGAATGTGAATATTGGTTTCTCCAATTATGTTTTTACCTCTGTATCCCCTATCTGCAAAAACGTTTTCGGGAGACTTGCCCTCGAGTCGTTCGTATTGTGTTATACTTCGCGCGGGCTAAACATGTGAGATGAAAAACGAAAAAAAGTAAGCATCTTTGTGGCGTCAAACCCAATAAAAGATGCTTACAAAAATGAATCTCTCCGAAGAAGAAATCCGGGTGTTAAATTACGAAAGATTTCAATATCCCTGCGCGAAAATTCAAAAAAAAATACATGCAGTTTATTTGAAAGCGGTCCATTGCTATACAAACACAGAGACAGTCCGTATGGTACATTCATCCCAACACGTAGCCAAATATCTAAAAATATATGCGAAAAAAGGAATAGACGGGCTTTATAACGCTAATTATCATCGCAAAGGCAGCCGGTTGGAAGAATATAAAGAATCCATAATCGAAGACTTCGGAAAAAATCCGGTATGCAGCATAGCAGAAGCCGTAAGCAGAATTAACTTTCCTCAAAACCGTACAGCCGGAATACTTATTGAAGGAAATCATATTTACACGGTTACTTATTCTGGAAAAAAGGAACTTAATAACTAGTCGCCCCTCAATAAGCAGGGCTGTTAAGTGCTATATGGTTCGATTATAATAAAACACAGATTGAAAGGAGTTTAAGAGAGTTTTTATTAAAGAATAGTTTTTTATTTTTATTTGAAAATAGTATTTCATATTATCCTGAAAAATAATGAAATAAAGAACTCCTCTTACTCGTTTTACTCTGTGTTTAAATTCAGAACTTAACAGCCCTGCCCCGCTGGGGAGGTTGGTGGGGCCAGTGGATTGCTTTGGGCTATCGCCCTCGCAATGACGGAAGAGAAAGAACATATAAATTGAACAATCAGATGCAATAATAATTGTTTTATAGAACTTAAAATTTAGAATGAATTAAGCTGCTCTGTTAAAATACTTTGAAATAAAATATGTTCTAAAAACGCTTCCTATCAAAGAACCAACTATCTTTGTCCCATATTTTAGAAAGAAATACAATTGTATGATTGAAAAAATAAAAGCTTTTGTAAACAGGATCATTTGCTTTCTCACCTATGATATTTGGAGGATAAACAAGAAAGGCCGTTCTTCCCGGACAATTGGTTTTTACAATATCGTGAAGACTTTTATCCTGGCAATACGGAATATTGATGGAGGACAATTATTTACACGGGCTTCGGCATTGACATACAGTACACTGTTGTCTATTATTCCCGGGCTGGCTGTATTGTTTGCTATAGCCAGGGGATTCGGATTTCAGAATATTGTAAAGGGTCAGTTGTTTAGCTACTTTGCGGGACAGGAAGAAGTTTTGAATAAAGCGACGGCCTTCATAGATAAATCTATCGAATATGCGCAAGGTGGTATTTTTCTTGGCATAGGTATTGTTTTGCTGCTTTACACTGTTATCAATCTATTATCTAATATCGAAGATAATTTCAATAAAATATGGCAGATAAAAACCGGACGGACATATTTTAGGATGTTCACCGATTATCTGGCTCTGATAATCATTGCACCTGTATTCCTGATATGTAATGCGGGTGTAAATCTTTTGTTGAGTACGACGGCCGAACAGCAATATCTGCTGGGACTGGTATTAGGCCCTTTCATGGAAGTTGTGCCGTTTCTGATAACAATTCTTTTGTTTACTATCTTGTATATATATATCCCGAATACAAAAGTGAGGTTTAGCAGCGCCTTGTTAGGCGGTATTTTTACCGGTATCTGCTTTCAGGTATTTCAGATGTTATATATTAACGGACAAATATGGATATCGAAGTATAATGCAATTTATGGTAGTTTTGCCGCCCTCCCGTTATTACTCTTGTGGTTGCAGTTGACATGGTTTTTTGTGCTTTTCGGGGTTCAGTTGTCATTTGCCTATCAAAATGTAAATAAATTCAGTTTCGAACAAGAGACTTCAAATATAAGCCGGCGTTATAAAGATTTTGTAACACTAATGATAATGACACTTATCGTAAAACGGTTTGAAAAAGGGTATGAACCGTATACTGCCGACGAATTATCGGAGCATTATAAAATACCAACCAAGCTGACAAGTGATACTCTCTTCTTTCTGCAAGAAGTCGGCTTGTTGGTAGAAACTCCTTCTCAAAATGCTCTGGTGCCTGCATACATACCTTCTCTTGATATTGCACATATAACAGTAGCCTACATGTTTGAAAAAATAGACCGGTATGGCTCCGAAGATTTTATGATCGATACTGATATTGAATTTTGTAGTGAATGGAATACAATACTGGATATCGGTAATTTTAGCAAACTGGATAGCGGGCGGAAATTATTAAAGGACTTAGAGTCCGATGTATTTTAGTCCTCAAC
>JAISES010000385.1 GCA_031263965.1 Prevotella sp.
CTGAAAGCTAACTTTTGATTTTTTGTAAGTTTACCCATTTCTCAATTGAAGTTTAATTATTTAACATCAGGGAAAGCCCCTTTTACGGTAATACCCATACTTCTTGCTGTACCAGCAACCATCTTCATGGCTGATTCTATTGTAAAACAGTTCAGGTCGCCCATTTTATCTTCAGCAATAGCTTGTACCTGATCCCAGGTAACTTCAGCTATTTTCTTACGATTTGGTTCTGCCGATCCGCTTTTTACTTTGGTAGCTTCCAGCAATTGAACTGCGACCGGTGGTTGTTTTACAATGAAATCAAAAGACTTGTCGGCATAGTATGTAATCACCACCGGCAATATCTTACCTGCTTTGTCTTGAGTTCTGGCATTAAATTGCTTACAGAAATCCATAATGTTAATTCCTTTAGAACCCAATGCAGGGCCTACGGGAGGAGATGGATTTGCTGCACCGCCTTTAATCTGTAATTTTAATTGTCCAGCAATTTCTTTAGCCATTTCTGTTTTTAATTTTTAGTTTTAATAAACTTGAGATAGAACATCAGTATGCGTAACCAGACTTACTGTTCTTTTTCGACTTGCATGTAATTCAATTCGAGCGGAGTTTTCCGTCCGAATATCTTTACCATCACTTTCAGTTTCTTTTTTTCGGCATTGACTTCTTCAATAATACCGGAGAAGCCTGAGAAAGGGCCGTTGGTCACCTTCACATTTTCCCCGACGAAGTATTGAACGTCCATGCTGACCTCCTGTTCATCCAATTCATCCATTGTGCCGAGTATCCGATTTACTTCCGCCTGGCGCAACGGCTGGGGATTTTGCGTATCGGGCAAAAATCCCGCTACGTAATTGATATTACGTAACCTGTGGATAACCTCACCTACAAGAGCGGCCTCAATTAAAATATAACCGGGAAGATAAGCCCTCTCTTTCAGAACTTTCTTTCCGTTACGCATAATATAAGTTTTCTCCGTAGGAATGAGAACTTGAGAAATGTATTTCCCTAAGTCAGTTTTCTTTATCTCAGCTTCAAGATATTCTTTGACTTTATTTTCTTTTCCGCTAACGGCACGCAAAACGTACCATTTCTTTCCGATTTCAGTCATAGCTTTAGATAAAATTAAAGACCATAGAAAAATTTAACCACTCGCTCAAATACTGAATCGACACCCCATACAACTAAAGCCATAAGAATGGAAGCTATCATGACTATGACTGCACTGCTTGTCAATTCTGCGCGAGAAGGCCAAGAGACCTTGTGTACAAGCTCGCCATAAGAATCCTTAATATAATTAATTATTTTCTTCATCACTCTTTTGAGTTATTTGCACGGGCGGAGAGATTCGAACTCCCGACATTTGGTTTTGGAGACCAACGCTCTACCACTGAACTACGCCCGTATATTAAAGCCGGCCTGTCTTACAAAGCCGACTTTTATATTAGAGATCCTTAATCTAAGATTTCTGTAATCTGTCCGGCTCCTACTGTACGTCCACCTTCGCGGATAGCGAAACGAAGACCCACGTTACAAGCTACTGGATAGATCAGTTCAACTGTGATAGTTACGTTATCGCCAGGCATAACCATATCTGTTCCTTCAGGAAGAGTAATCTCGCCGGTAACGTCGAGAGTACGCAGGTAGAACTGAGGACGATATTTGTTATGGAATGGAGTATGGCGTCCGCCTTCTTCTTTTTTCAGGATATAAACCTCAGCTTTAATTGTAGTATGAGGAGTGATTTTTCCCGGGTGAGTGATAACCATACCACGTTTGATTTCGTCTTTATCGATACCACGAAGTAGTAGACCCACGTTGTCGCCGGCTTGCCCGTCGTCAAGTATCTTACGGAACATTTCAACTCCTGTTACAACTGATTTTTTAGCCGTAGCGCCAAGTCCGATGATCTGAATTTCTTCACCGGTTTTGATCTTACCTGTTTCGATACGGCCAGTTGCTACTGTACCACGGCCTGTGATAGAGAAGACGTCTTCAACCGGCATCAGGAACGGTTTGTCCACATCACGCGGAGGAAGCGGAATCCAGGTGTCTACTGCATTCATAAGCTCCATAACCTGACTTACCCAAGGTTCAACGCCATTCAAAGCACCCAGTGCCGAACCGCGGATAACAGGAGTATTATCGCCGTCGAATTCGTAGAATGAAAGAAGTTCCCTCATTTCAAGTTCTACTAATTCCAGCATTTCTTCGTCGTCAACGATATCGCATTTGTTCATGAAAACAACCAGTCTGGGAACGTTTACCTGACGTGCCAGAAGGATGTGTTCGCGGGTTTGAGGCATCGGACCATCAGTGGCGGCAACTACTATGATAGCGCCGTCCATCTGGGCAGCACCGGTAACCATATTTTTTACGTAGTCGGCGTGTCCCGGACAGTCAACGTGCGCATAGTGACGGTTAGCTGTTTCATATTCAACGTGAGCAGTATTGATAGTGATACCGCGTTCTTTTTCTTCGGGAGCGTTGTCGATCGAATCGAACGAACGGACTTCGGAAAGGCCTTTTTCAGCTAATACTTTAGTAATAGCAGCAGTCAAAGTAGTTTTACCATGGTCAACATGACCGATTGTACCAATATTTACGTGCGGTTTCGCCCGGTTAAAATGTTCTTTTGCCATAATTAATCTTCTATTATTTAGTTAATGTATATATTTAATTCAATTTTGAATCAAGTAATCGGTCTATTTTACCAGAGCCCATGACGGGACTTGAACCCGTGACCTCTTCCTTACCAAGGAAGTGCTCTACCACTGAGCTACATTGGCAAATTAAAGCAAATTTTTCAATAAAAACCATCCTTTATAAGAGCTGATTTATGCAGGAGTATTTATTGAAATAAACAGTTAAGAAACCATGCGTATATACACCCTATCTTTCTAATCCTTAATGCCTGAGCCTCTTGTCGGATTCGAACCAACGACCCCGAGATTACAAATCACGTGCTCTGGCCAGCTGAGCTAAAGAGGCATAAATAGTCTGATTTCGCCACCGTTGCGCTTTCCGGAAGCGAAACGGCGACAAAATTAGAAATTATTTTTTAGAATAACAATACTTTATGTATTTATTTTTCTTCTGTTTTCTCTTTTGCATCAAAACCTCTCTTCGCCCTGTCGAGGAAGAAGAGCCTGTTTAAATTTCTAACGAATATAGAAATAATTCTGAAAATTTGAATGACATAAATTCAAACAGTTTCTTAATGTAACTTTTACTTGGCGGTCGTTTTTTCCTTTACCTTGAGTATTTGTTTTTCGAGAGCTTCCACATTCAATAAAATGGCCTCTTCAAAGGTGTCTGCCACTTTATTGGCGAATAATTCCCCGCTTTTTATATTCAGTTTTACAGATGCCTCTTTATTGTTTGCTACCTCAGGCTTCACTACCTTCAGGATAACCTCTGCATCGACAATTAGATCTGAAAATTTATCCAACTTAGACAATTTCTTTTCTATAAACTCTTTCAATTGAGCTGACGCATCAAAGTGCACTGATTGAATTGCAATATTCATAATATTTCCTCCTTTACTTTTAAGCTCTTGGGTGAGCTTTGTTATAAATTTTCTTTAGTTCTTCAAATGAAGTATGCGTGTAAATCTCCGTTGCCGCAAGACTTGAATGCCCCAGTAATTCCTTTACCGCGTTAATATCGGCCCCATTATTCAACATACCCGTTGCAAATGAATGCCTGAGCACATGCGGGCTTGTTTTCGACAGTGTCGGTATCTGCTTCAGACTCTCTGTCACTATGCGGTGAATCATCATCGGATAAAGCTTCTCTCCGTCTTTCTTAACAAAGAAATAACCGGATCGGTTCTCTGTTTCTTCATTCCGCACATTTATATATTGTCCTATCAGCAGCAGCATATCGTCACTGACGGGGATCAGGCGTTGTTTGTTTCGTTTTCCTGTAACCTGTATTGTTTTGGAGCTGAAATCAATATCAACATCTTTCAACCCCAGCAGTTCGGCCCGGCGTATACCTGTCACATAAAACAATTCGATCATGATATGATTCCGCAAGGCTTCAAATCCATCTTCTACCGCCGATTCATCCAATATTTTTTCCATATCGGAATTATTCACGAATGCCGGTATCGGTTTTGAATTTTTGGGCCCTACTATCTTTTTCATGGGATTGGCCGATACCTCGCCTGTCCGCAACAGGTATTTATAAAACGACTTGAGCGCGCTTAATTTCCGGTTGACCGACCGTGGCGACATTTTATCTTCCATCAGGGACACAATCCACATACGAATAAGATCGTTGTCTACGGATTTAATACCGACATCGGGAAAGTGCGACAGTAAAAATCCGGAAAACTGGCTCAGGTCTTTAGAATAAGAAATCTCCGTATGTAAAGAATAATTCTTTTCATAACGGAGATACTTTATATATTTATCTATTAACGCCACCATTCGTCCGCTTTTCAATCGTGAATGACGAAGTTAATATTTTTATGCGAAAAAGACAATACCTGTTTTAATCTTCAGAACGGTGCATAGCTTGGACATAAACCGCATGCAATCTCTGCACTCTCTTCACCACAGACGGTTTACGGAACTCCTGGCGTCTTCTCAGTTCTTTAACTACACCTGTTTTTTCGTATTTTCTTTTAAATTTTTTTAGGGCTCTTTCGATATTTTCACCTTCTTTAAGTGGAACAATGATCATAATTGTTTTTTGTTTTATTTTTGTTTTTTATAAATTCTATTTTTTCGAAATCCTAAGATTTAAATAATCTTCTTGTACGTTTAATCCGGGAATATATTTAATGAATTAGTCTTATGAACATTACTGCCAAAGCAACATTAATTCTACTTAAAATTATATGTATGTTCAAAAGATCATCAAACCTCCTCTCTGTTTCGGGCTGCAAATTTAGAGTTTTTATTATTGAAATACAATAGTTTTCATATTTTATTTAGAAATTGTTTAAATTTTACAGCAAATTTTTTACAGGTATTTTCAGATGGATTTTTCTAATCCTATAATAATATTTCGCTAAAATTTAAACAGTTTCTTATCACTCAATGTAATCTTTCTCTGCTAACATCGGTACGCTAATATCATTAAAAATTAAAATAAATCATTCCTTTCTCATTTCAATATGTGGTAAACCATCTTCGAGATATACATCGCTTGTCTGTCTGAACCCGTGACTTTCGTAGAAGTTTTTCAAGTATAATTGTGCAGAAATAGTTATTTTGGTCTCTCCAAATAAATCTTTCTCCAACCCGATGGCTTTAGACATTAACTCATGCCCGTATCCATATTTGCGATACTCTCCGGCAATAACTACCCTACCGACAGATGCTTCTTCGAAATAATCTCCGGCCTTAAATAACCGGCAATACGCGATTAGTTCACCATCAATATACCCGTGCAGATGTAAAGCTTTCCGGTCTTTATAATCCGGATCGAGATAAGGGGCATTTTGTTCCACCACAAATACTTTTCCCCGTAAATGCAATATTGCATAAAGCTCGCCTGCCGATAACTCTTCAAATGTACTTACTTTCCATGCAATTGATTTTTTCATAAAATCACTTAACGGTCGAAATACATTCTTCAGGGCTCAACAATTTTTGTTCACCGGAGGCCATGTTTTTCAGCATAATTTTATTTTCATTCATTTCATTTTCGCCGATAATGGCAACGTATGGAATTTTATTCGAACCGGCATATTTCATCTGCTTATTCATTTTTACCGGCTCCGGATATATCTCTGTTGCAACTCCCGACAATCTCATTTTAGTTATCAAAGGCAGGATATGCGCTTCTTCTTTCGCTCCAAAATTGACGAAAAGCACCTGCGTGTTCTGTATCGAATCTTCCGGATACAGATCCAACTGATTCAGCACATCGAAAATACGGTCGGCTCCAAAAGAGATGCCAACGCCCGACACTCCCGGCAAACCGAATATTCCGGTCAGGTTATCGTAACGCCCGCCTCCGGTAATACTGCCTATCTGTACATCCAATGCTTTCACTTCAATGATAGCGCCTGTATAGTAATTCAATCCGCG
>JAISES010000432.1 GCA_031263965.1 Prevotella sp.
TTCCTGTCTCCGTTCCCGTCACTGCCGGAGTTATCAATACATATCCTCCTGATGATTTTGTGTTTGCTATCCTCACTATGCATGGATACCGTTCTGTTTCTGAAGTATTCCTGAACTGAAAGATGAAACGGAGAAAAAAGAAGAAATATAGAAACGAGTAATGTTCTCATAATTATAAATTAAGAATACCTGCTCTCAAAAATAGAGTTAGCTTTTCGAAGCAGGTATTCAGAAACAGTTTTTCAGATTTTATAAACGATCTTATTTATCCTCCCGTGGCCGCATATCCCGGGTTTTGTACCAAATTAGGATTATTTTGTATGACGCTTAGCGGAATAGGGAATATAAAAGTATGCTTATCTGCCGGATCAGGATTTGGTTTAAAATCCCATGTTCCCCCAAATTTGTCGAAACGGATCAAGTCATTTCGTCTCCATCCTTCGAATGCAAATTCATATCCTCTTTCACGTAGCAGAATGTCAAGGTCGAGAGTTGCAAGTGGTTTCTCCGGATCGAAATTACGTTTACGAACATCATTTACCAGGCCAAGGGCTAACGCTGTATTTCCTTTGCGAAGCAAGCATTCGGCTTTCATCAACAATATATCGGAATATCTGAATACGGCAAAGTCGTTGTTGAGATGATTTCTTCCGCCATTTTCGACCTCCCATTTGAAAAGGCGTGCTCCTTCGTTCTCTGTTGCATTGGAATAATCTACAATATCGATAGTATAATCTAACGGAGTCGTATTATCGCGAATATAGATTACCGACCCATCAAGTGCATACTGAGGCCCTGTCAGGAAGCTGGCATAGCGGGCATCATCAGTATCAAAGCTTTTTACAAAGCCGGGTACTACACAAGGCCCATTCCATGATTCATGTTGTACCGGATTTTTCAATCTTTGGTTGTAGTGCCATGACATTTGGTAAGGGATAAAATAGCTTCTGAAATAGTTTGCATCGAAAGGTATACTAAATATATTTTCTGTAGAACCTTCATTGTTTACTGCAAAATTGGCAAAGAAATTCGCCTCCAGGCTGTAATTATCAGAACCAATAACATAGTCGCAATACTCTATGCATTTATCCCATTGAGAAGTTCCCGTATAAACTCCGGCATTTAAATAAAGTTTGGCTAACAGAGTATATGCGACCCATTTTGTAAATTTTGTATAAGTATTTGCGCTCTTTTCGGCTGTGAGATCATCCTTTATTGCCAACAATTCGGATTCAACAAAATTATACACTTCATTACGAGTGTTGTTTTTGGGTAATTCCGATTTGAATTCGGTAACTATCGGTACATTGCCAATGTTGTCTAACATTACAAAATACCAGAATGCGCGCAAGCCCCGCAGTTCGGCAAACACCCGGTCTCTGTCATCAATTTCCGCTCCTGAGCTTTCAAGCATATCGATAACCTTATTAATGGTAACGACATGCGCAAATTTCCAGAAATTAGGGGTTTCGTTCGGAGACCATTCGTGTGTGTGATACCTGAGGTGAATACCTCCCGACAACCAGTCTAACCCGCGTGCAGGGATCATATACTCGTCGCTGGATATTTCTGCCATCCAGAATTCATTGTCTACATAGTGTGCCATTGTTCCATATGCAGGCCCAATGAGGGTCGCTATTTCATCACTTGTTTTCCCAAACTGGCTTTGAGGTGTGTAAGAGTGATACTCTTCGTCCAGATTGGTACAAGAAGAAATAATGAATACGGTTGCCAAAATACTTGATAATATATATTTCATAGGATAATAATTTTGATTTTAGTTGCCATATGGAACTTGCATGATTTTTATTATCATGGACTTTGGCGATTTGACAAAAATCATGCTTCGTTTCATAATAAGCTTTTATTGAATTATACAAGTTAGAATGAAAGATTCAGGCCCAGAGAGAATGAACGTGTTTTAGGATAGTAGTTCCGTGCATCTATACCAAACACAATCCCATCAGCAGCCACTTCCGGATCAATTCCCGTATAACCGGTAATCAAGAAAAGATTGTTTGCTGTCGCTGAAAGCCGTAAGGTTTTAACCTTATTCGTTTTCAATTTGAAATCATAAGACAGAGTTAGGTATTCGAGCCTGACAAAACTGCCGTCTTCAACATAATAGGACGAATAAACCAATGGTTGGGCGACTTTATCCAGAGCTGTGCGTAAAACATTTCCGGTTTTAATACGGTTGATATCGTCCAGATACAAACGGGTTGAGTTAACCACATCGTTTCCAAAAACGCCTCTGAACATAAATGAGAGAGAAAGATTCCTGTAAGAAACCGTATTTGTCAGGTTCATGGTAAAATCAGGCTGTGCACAACCTATTACTTGCCTGTCTTCTGCATAATTATACTGGCCATTCTCGCCCGGGTCGTATTGGAATATCCCATTATCGTCCTGCCCGATATATTTAGCTCCGTAAAATGTACCCAGAGCATAACCCGGTTTCAAAAACTGAGTTGTTTCCTGCAATCCGTTAAGAGACCATTCTCCGGTATAAACTATGTCGCGTTGGAATTCTTCATTAGACAACGATTTTATTTTGTTGCTGTTTGTCGCAAAGTTCAGTCCGGCATCCCATTTCCAATCTTTATTGTCAATAATGGTTCCTTCAACACTGAATTCAAAGCCTTTATTTTCCATATCGCCCACGTTCGCCATCATCGTACCGTATTGATAAGGAGGGCTGGGAACAGGATAAGAGTAAAGCAAGTTGGATGTTTGTTTATTATAATAATCGATGCTTCCCCTTAGTCTTCCTTTCAACAAATAATAGTCAACCCCAACGTCAAGTTGCGCAGTTTCTTCCCACTTCAAATTCGGGTTGTCGTTCTGGGATGGGCCATACGCTGTATAGTAACTTCCATTAGCATAATAGTATCCGGAGGTTCCATAGAGCGCAACCGAATTATAACTGGAAATGGCTTCATTACCGGTTATCCCATAACTTACACGCAGCTTGAGATCATCAACAAAATTGGATCCTTTCAGGAACTCTTCCTGACTTATACGCCATGCAATAGAAGCCGACGGGAAAGTACCCCATTTATTATTTGCTCCGAATTTGGAAGAACCGTCGCGACGGACTGTAACTGTAGCTATATATTTGCCATCCATAGAATAGTTTGCGCGTCCATAGAACGAAATCAACTTGTTACTGTTTTTATTGCTCGACACATCACCGGGCTGTAGCTTATTGCCGGCTCCAAGATTGTTGTATTCGAACAGATCGGTAACAAAACCTCTGTTTTGAGCAAAGAAATATTCATTTGTAAAATCCTGGTAAGAATATCCCACTATTGCATTTATTCTGTGGTTTTTCCCGAATGTATTGTCAAAGGCCAGCGTTGATTCAATCAGTTTCGAATCGTTAGTGGTGGTCGAACGGTTTGCCAACCCTCCAAAAGGATCGATATCCTTGGCCGTACGCGAATATTTTGATTCATGGTATCCTGTCAATAAACTTGCTCTCGAATATGAACCGTTCACCGCTGCTGTAAACATATCTAAAAACTTGTAGTCGATTTGCATACGTCCATTGAAAATGTTCCGTTTGCTTTCCCTCTTCATCTGGTTAAGCATAGCTACCGGATTGTAGTTTGCCATACCTGCTATTTCGAAGTAACTGCCATCGTCGTTATAAACAGGCATAGTAGGATTCAAATTATACGAAAAGGCAAATACATCCGCAGTAGGAACATTTCTGAAGTCTTCGATTGTACCATTCGCATTCAATTGTATACGGAGTTTTTTATCTAATGCGTATTGGTCGAGGGCAAAGCTACCGTTCAGCCTCTGCAATTTATTCGTTTTCACTGTTCCCGTCTGGTCGAGGAAGTTCACAGATGCCCTGTATAAAGAATTATCCGTACCTCCCATTACACTAATACTATGGTTTTGCGAATAGCCGGTACGGTATGGTTCTTCGTGCCATTCTGTACTACTGCCATAATCTTTCAACCCTAAGTTATGTTCCTTATTATAAGCACGCCATTCGTCAGCAGAGATCATATCCAGGTTGTTCGCTATATTTTCGAATCCAAAATAGCCATCGTAAGAAACACTGGTTCGTCCGGACTGCCCTTTCTTTGTGGTAATCATAATAATTCCATTTGCACTTCGCGCACCATAGATCGCCGCAGCCGACGCGTCTTTCAATACACTTATCGACTCAATGTCTTGCGGAGAAATGCTGTTAAAAGCCCCGCCCGGCACTCCATCTATTACAATTAACGGTGTATTTCCTCCAACAAGAGAAGTTGTTCCGCGCAAACGAATGCTGGTAGCTTGCGTAGGATCTCCTCCCGGGGAAGTAATGACAAGTCCGGCAACCTTTCCCGCAATCAGTTTCTCGGGAGAATTTACAACCCCCCTGTTAAAGTCCTTATCAGTGATATTCGAAATTGAGCCGGATAGATCTTTTTTCTGCATATTACCATATCCGACAGCTACAACTTCGGTGAGATAGACCGCATCGTCTTCCAGTTCGATCTTAAGATTCTGACCTGTGCCGATCGGAACTATTTTTTTCTTCATTCCGATGAATGTTACTGACAAATTCTTATCGGTTGCCTGCACATTCAATTCGAAGTTCCCGTCCGAACCGGTCATAGTAGCATTCGTAGTCCCTTCAACGCCAACCGTAACGCCCAAAAGGGCTTCGCCGGTTGTAGTAGTTACAGTTCCTGTAACTTTTTTAGTTTGCCCCTGAGCTTCTAATGTGACGCAGAACAGCGACAAGCCCACAAAAAACAGGAATAATTGTCGACCCGCAAAAGTGATCTTTTTCCTAAGTGTGTTTTCTTTCATGTTTTCATTCATATCAAGATAGATTACTAAGTAAAAAAGAGAATGTTTTTCAAACAGTATTTGTACACCTTCGAAAAACATTCTCTATGTTTATTGATTCGTATTATCGCCGGAGGCGTACGATGCAAACTTAATGGTAATATTTACTCTGTTTTTATGGCATTTGTGCAAATATTTCTGCTTTTTTATCCGGTTATAATTTTTTGTTTACGATTCCTGTATTTTTTCTTATATTCTGAGGGAGACATGTGTGTCGATCGTTTAAATTGTTCTATAAAATTTGAGATATTATTAAATCCGGATTCACTGCTTAAAGCGGAAATAGTCATTCGATTTTCGATCAACAATTTTTTTGCATGGCTAATACGTACATCGTTCAGGTATTGCACAAACGTTTTCTTTGTCCGGTCCCGGAAATAACGGCAAAATGCATTTGGCGTCAGGCCAATCAGGGAAGCAACTTCTTCGAGGCGGATAGGGCGCGAAAAATTACGTAGTATATATTGGTAAACTTTATTGAAACGGGCAAAGTCGCCGGTATTTATTGTGTTTCGCGCATATCCAATACTGGCTAAAAGCTTATATTCCTGGGTTGAAGCCATTGTTTCGAGTAGCATGATAAGTCTGGCAACACGTGCAGCTCCTTTTAAATGAGCATACTCACGAATCATCTTTCCTAGTTCTTCACGCGATTCTCCAACAAATTTGATTCCTCTTCCCGCATGGTCAAGCAGCTGCTTTATAGCTTCCATCTCAGGAAGATTCATCAAATTATTACCAAAAAGCTCTCTCATGAAAAACAAGCAAAGGCACGAAGACCTGAGATTTGATCCCTTCTGAAAAAATATATCATCATTACGCCATTCATGCGGAAGATAAGATCCTACAATACACAAATCGCCTTCTTCATATTTTTCGATATGATCTCCTACAAACCGGGTGCCTGTACCTTCCAAGATATACATAATCTCTATCTCAGGGTGATAATGCCACGGTACTATAAAGTGAGGTAATTCCTCTTTATAGACATTTACATAACTGGCAGGAGTAAAAGGTAAGTCTTGATAAAGCGGTTTCATACTCGTTTGGTTTAGATTTATTTTATAATGAGTTTTCTATTTTACGCCGGGATTCCATTCCATATTTCCATCCAAAGGATGGATAGATAACGGGAGCAACTCTCTCAAATCCCTGATATTTAATTTTTTTCAGGTATACCCTGTCTTTATTCATGGGAAGTGAGATTTAATAATAGTACAAATTTAAAACACTAAGAAAGCATTTTGTTCTATTAAACTAGCAAACATTTATGCTATTTTACCATACATAAATCAATATACCATAATATGACATGCCGTCTATGCTTTCTCTACCATTTAAATAAGCCCTGCGTAACATGAGTTATATAACTCATGTTACGCAAGACCGGAACAAACCCATGAAAAAACAGTACCATTCCATATTCTAGTTCTTTCTTCTGCGCGCAATCGAAGATTGCTTGCGTTCCTTTTGCCCCAAGCAGCAAAAGGAACCAAAAATGCTTTGAGCGCCCGCTTTACTGTGCTACCCGTGGCAGGCTCAAAGGCTAAACGGGCTGAAC
>JAISES010000447.1 GCA_031263965.1 Prevotella sp.
GAAATCCTGCCTTCCATTCGTAAGCACGGAGCCTATATAGCTCCAAACACATTAGACAATATCATCTCTGACCCCGATTTCGGGATTAAGTTGCTGACAACATTAAAAGAAGAAAGAAGCAGACGCATAGAAGCTGAAAATGGAAAGGAGAGAGCAGAGAATACTATACTGGCGTTAAAGCCAAAGGCAGACTTTGTAGACAGAGTTATTGAGACGGTGCAAGAAAAAGTAGATGTTGGTCAAGCCGCAAAACTCCTCAAGTTGTCGTTCGGCAGAAACACCTTTTTCAAAAAACTACGCGACATGGGCGTATTTTTCAAGAACCGAAATGAGCCCAAGCAGGAATACGTCAATAAGGGATATTTTGAACTCGTCGAGAAAGATATACCGAGAGACAATCACCCAAGTTTTATGGTAATAAAGGTTCTTATAACCCAAAAGGGGTTGTTATGGCTCGATGGGATGTTTAACGGTAACAAGTGTGATAATAACATGGCTAAATTTATCTGATATGCAAAGATTCAAGAACACATATGAAATGGACGTTCAAATGGATGTCCAATTGAATGTACAGCTAAGTCGCCCTTATACGACAGAAAAGTCCGGCAACAAAAAAGACCTTCCTCCGGAGGTAGTGTTTATAATGCACGGGTATGACGATGAATTAGACAAACCTGTCGAAAGTGTGACATCCATATCTATAAGTGAGGCAAAATGCCTGATTTTGGCACTCGAAGACCTTATTGAAAAATCTTACCGCTAATAACAATTTAAAACAAATACAGCATGACAGAAATTTATTGGATTACGAGGCTTGATCATATTATTTTTTGCGCACAAGTGGGATTTATACTATCTGCAGTTTCAGTGGTGATACTGATTATCATCAAGTTTACATACGGCGATGATTATTTTGAAGAGGACACCAGTATATCTGTTAAAAAGTGGATATATCGGGCTATGTGGGCGGCGCTTGTCTGCGGGTTGCTGATAGTCTTTGTCCCCTCAAAAAAAGATATGGCGTTAATATATGGCGTCGGGGGAACAATTGAATACCTGAAAGAAAATGACAGGGCAAAAGAACTCCCGGATAAGGTCATTGATGCGCTCAGTATGTGGATGGATAGTTTAACTGAAGAGAAAGACAATTTAACTAACAAATAAACATATATATGGCCGGCAGACCCACAAAACAAGGACTCGAATACTTTCCACTTGACGTTGATTTCTTCAACGACGAGAAAATTGAGTTTGTTTCTGCCAGATTCGGTGTTAAGGGTGAAATTATAACTATGCGATTGTTGTGCAAAATATATCGAAACGGATATTACACAGCTTGGAATGAAGATACAGCATTATTGTTTGCAAAAGGCGTCGGTGACGGATGTCAGGATTCCTGCGTGAAGGATGTAGTGTATGAATTGCTCAAACGTGGGTTCTTTGACAGAAGCATTTTTGAGAGGTTTAGTATTTTAACAAGTAGAGGTATCCAAAATAGATATGCAAATGCAACAAACGAAAGGAAAGAAATTAAAATTAATCAGGATTTTTGGCTGATTCATATCCCTAAAAATGCCGTGGTTATAAATAATCAGGATGTAAATGCAATTAATCGACCGATTAATTCTGATAATCGACAGGATAATTCACAAAGTAAAGTAAAGGAAAGTAAAGAATATTTCCCCCCATACCCCCCAAGGGGGGACGATCAGGATGTAAATGCAATTAATCGACCGATTAATTCTGATAATCGACAGGATAATTCAATTAATGCAGACAAAAACAAACAGAGTGAAGCGGAAAGACTTGTTTCGCGAAAACGAAAGCCCAAAAAGCCGATGCAGGAATCCGAAGAGCCGTCCCTCAATTCTAAAGCCAGAGAATTGTTCAATGAGCGCTTCAAAGCTCTAACCCAGGAGGATTATTACTGGGTGGCAAAGGATGCCGGCAGTATGGCGCAGATTCTCAACAAGCTGAAATATCAACGAGAGCAAAAGGATCCGCCTTTACCAACCGGTGATGATGATATTTTGAAAGCTCTGTCGTATTTGCTAAACTCTATTAAGGATGAATGGATATTGCAGAATTTCACTCCATGCATCGTGAACTCAAGATTCAACGAGATTGTATTACAAGCTAAATTAAAATCGAATGGAAACAGATCAACAACGTCAAGGACTGCTAACAATGCAGCAGTTGATAAACCTTCAGAGAAAACATCTCGCGACTATTCACAGAGGTTCTGAATACGATCTAAGCATACAGGATGTTTACAACAGCCATGTGCAGCTAATCGAGAGTATTGCGAACAACTATATGAGCCGGGAATTCAGGGGGTTTGAAATAGACGAGAACAATAAAAAACTGCTTCGTTTCCTCCTGTATTATTTCAACAATTGCAAGCTGGCTGAAAGCGTTTACGATGGCGAGGAGTATATGGTGCATAAGAATATTTTGCTTATCGGCAGTCCCGGAACCGGCAAGACGATCATAATGCAGATATTTTCCGACTACCTGAAGCTTACGCAGAATCCGAATTACTATCACAACCTATCCGTTACCCAGATGATGAATTATTACAAGATAAACGGGCATATAGACAGGTTTACTTATAACGAAAACAGTAAAAACAGTTTGGAGGGAAATCCTTTTCATGTATGCCTGAATGATATTGGACTGGAAACGGAAAAACAGAAAAGCTACGGGACATTACTGGAAAGCGTTATTGACGAATTCCTATTTGCGAGATATGAGATTTATCAACAGCATTTTATCAAATATCACATCACGTCCAATCTTACGGTAGAAGAATTTAAGTCAAGATTTGGCGACAGGCTTGTTGACAGGTTTAAGGGATTCAATGTTATTTCGATAGCCGGGGATTCACGAAGAAAATAACAGATTGTCAATAAGTTAAACAATTGTAAAGAGCGAAAAATTTAAACCTATAAATGATTATGATTCAATCATTTATTAGTATATTTATATCATATTAATAAACCAGTAAAACAAGAGCAATGGAAGTTTTTAAAGTTTGTGAAGAAGTAAAATTAAGCTACAAGCCCAAAGTTAAAGCATCCGAAAGGCCTAAAGTGCGATGCTCGCAGGACATTTACCGGCTGCTTAAAGAACATGTATTTGATGCAGAAATAATCGAGTACCGCGAATCGCTTAAAGTGGTTCTCATGAACTGCGCAGGAGGCGTACTAGGTTTTCACAGCATTTCGGACGGAGGAAGCTCAAT
>JAISES010000008.1 GCA_031263965.1 Prevotella sp.
CTATACCTATTTCATTTCCAGGAATTTCGGGTTGAATACCGGAGCAGAATTTTCTCTTTACTCAGCAGAGCTGGCCAGGGATAGGTTCAATAATGTGTCCCAATCTCTGGTCGATGCATCGGATGGAGAATTATATGATTTTTATTCTTTGGTGAATGGTTATGAGGAAAAACAAAATGCAGCATATCTGAACATTCCGGTAATGGTACAGTTCCAAAGCGGGGAAAAGAATAAGTTGTATGCCCAAGCCGGAATTAAATTAGGCATTCCTGTGAAAGGCAGATACAAATCTTCCGCTTCGGAAATGGCGAATAAAGGATTCTTCCACGATACCGGAAACTGGGGCGAAAACCAGGAATTTATGGGATTTGGCACATATACCGGTTATTCGGATGAAGAAGATATTAACCTTAAAGTATCTTGTTTTTTCAGCGCGGAGCTTGGTATGAAATGGGCTTTGTCTGATAAGTTGTTTTTATATACGGGTGCTTATCTCGATTACGGATTGAATGATATTGTAAAAGACAGTCGCGACCGGAACTTTATCAGGTTTAAGGAAACTACCGACGGTCTGGTTCCGCTGAATAACAGCGTTCTTAATTCATCAATCGGATATGGCAGTAATACACTTACCCAAACACTGGTTGATAAGGTAGTCCCTGTCAGTATCGGGCTTAAAGTAAGATTGGCTTTGGGATTGTAGGTTATGGCCCCTCCCTGTCCCTCCTCTGGGGAGGGACAGGGAGGGGTTTGCTTTTGAACAGAATGAGAAGTATTTATATCAAAAAACGAAACCTTTCAAATCAAACCGGTATGTATATGAGGGATCTTTATACAAATATCTTTATTTTATTTATCGCAATCTTTTTTCCGGCATGTGACAATGATATACGGATCGTAAACTTATCGTGCGACTATGCAGAAAATCCACAGGTTGTAGATAATAACAACCCATTACTTAACTGGCAACTTCAATCCGGCGAAAGGGGCAAATCCCAGTCTGCATACCGGATTATTGTATCCGGAGACTTGTCTCTTTTGAAGGAAGACAGAGGTGATTTGTGGGATACGGGTAAAACCGTTTCATCCGAATCTGTCATAGAATACCAGGGGAAGCAATTAGATTCCGGAGATCAGGTTTATTGGAAAGTAATAGTTTGGGATGAAAATGATAAACCTTCAAATTGGAGTGAAACAGCTACGTGGACAATGGGACTTCTGAAACCTTCCGACTGGCAGGCAAAGTGGATAGGACAAAGGGAGGATCAGTACCCCGATTCGGCAGTTGTCTTTCCCGCCCCCTATTTCCGGAAGGAATTTAATGTTGCAAAAAAGGTAAAAAAAGCAACGGCATACATCTGTGGTCTCGGATTTTACGAAATGTACATTAATGGAAATAAATCAGGAGATCAGGTATTGGCGCCCGCCGTTACCAATTATGACAGGCGCCCGTTGAAGAACCTTTTATATCATTACGACGATCAATCTACTCAACGGGTGTTTTATAATACATTCGATATTACAAAAATGCTCGGGCCAAATAACAATGCTGTCGGAGTAATACTTGGAAATGGCTGGTACAACCAACGTGACCGTACAATAGAAGGTAATATGTGGTATGATGTCCCAAAAATGATTTTACAAATAGAGATAGAATATAACGATGGAACGAAAGAAACCGTTTTATCGGATAATTCATGGAAAACGACTACAGGGCCTTTATTGCATGATGCGATATTTACAGGAGAGGTGTATGACGCACGCCTCGATTTAGGGGAATGGAATACTTCCGGTTATAATGATGGCGAATGGGCTAAAGCCTTAGAGGTACGTCCTCCGGCAGGGAGTCTGAGAGCACAAACGGCGCCTTTCAATAAAGTGATGGCTACAGTGAATGCAACATTCATAAAAAACAGCGACTCTCTTTATACCTTCACTTTGCCCGAAACCGTTTCGGGCTGGTGTTCCCTGAATGTAAAAGGCAATCGCGGAGATACGGTGAAGCTTCGTTTTATCAGCGAAGAGGGCCTTGATTACGGACAAATAGACACCTATATTTTAAAAGGAGGCGGAACCGAAACGTACGAGCCAAGATTTACATGGCATACTTTCAGGAAAATAGAAGTCATAACAAGAGGGGTTCCAATTACAGAAAACAGTATAACAGCCAAGTCTATCTATACCGACGCAGACATTGCAGGTACTTTCGAATGTTCGAATGAGCTTTTTAACAGAATACACAAAGCCTGGGTGCGCACAATGCACGCAAATTTCAAGGGGATCGTCAGTAGTGATCCTCACAGGGAAAGACTTGCGTATACAGGCGATGCGCAGGTTATAGCCGGAAGCTTGCTTTACACATTCGACATGAAGCGTTTCTTCCGTAAGATGTTTGATGATATGGAAGACGCCCGGAATAAAAACACAGGATATGTTCCCCATACCGCACCATTCGGCGGTGGCGGCGGCGGACCTGCCTGGGGATCGGCTTTTGTTATTATGCCCGGGGCTGATTATCTACATTATGGCGACACATCTGTCTTGGAGGAACATTATGAAGGCATGAAGCAATGGGTTGAGTATCTGGGTACAAGAACTGACGATAGAGGATTAGTAGTCAGAGAGGAACCGGATGGATGGTGTCTCGGTGAATGGAGTACACTATACAATAGGGTCGAAATACCTGCCGAATTGGTCAATACTGCATATTATTACCATGTAACCCATTTGATGGCTAAAGTTGCTAAAGTACTGAATAAAAAGGAAGAGAAGGAACTCCTGGACTTGGCCGCAACCATCAAAGACAATTTCAATAAAGCATTTTATAATCCGCAGACGAATCATTACTGGGAAGGCAGGCAAGGGGCCGATGCCATACCTCTGGCATTAGGACTTGTACCGGAAGAAAACCGTGAAAAAGTATCAACCGCTCTCCTTGCGCATCTGAAAAGTACAGATTATCATTTTGATACAGGTATAATGGGCACACCTCTCACATTAAAAGTATTGACGGAGGATGGGAGAGCCGACATCGCTTATAAGCTGATGAATCAAATGGATTTCCCTGGATATGGTTATCTGATGAATGATAAAAACAGTACATTGTGGGAAGTTTGGAACGGAGGAGGAGACGATCCCAATGGAAGCGGTCATTGTCATCCTATGTTCGGTAGCGTCGTAGCCTGGTTTTATAACTCACTTTCGGGAATAAAGCCGGATGAGTCAAGTCCGGGAATGAAACATTTTTATATAGAACCGGAATTCGTCCCTGAATTAACGTTCTGTAAAGCATCATACAATACATTATACGGCAAGATAAGTTCCGGATGGGAAACAGATAAGAACGGAAATTTCAGTCTTAATATAGAAGTGCCGGCAAATACAACCGCAACGGTGATTTTCCCTGGATGGGATAATGCTTCCATCACAGAATCGGGTAACCCGATAACTGAGGTCAAAAATATCAGTATTGAAAAAGGCGATCCTGTTCGTATAAAAGTATTGTCAGGATCGTACAATTTCATGCTAAGAAAATAATCTTCAACATAATTCAGATTTAAAGATTAAAAGATATGAAAAACAGGTTATTGGCATTTTTATTTTTTATTATAATTCCCTTTGTTGCTCATGCACAAACGGCAGGATCGGGCTATGCGGTTAAAGTAAACACGCTTATAGGGACTAAGGGAATAGGGTTGACTTCCGGGTATGTGTACCCCGGAGCAACTTATCCGTTTGGAATGGTGCAATTTACACCGTCTTACTTTTCCCGGCAATCGGGTTTTGTTATTAACCAACTGAGTGGTGGAGGATGTGAACACATGGGGAATTTTCCTACTTTCCCTGTAAAAGGGAGATTAAATATGTCTCCCTGTGATATTATCAGTTACCGGATAAATCTGTCGGAGGAAAAAGGCCATGCCGGCTATTATGAGGCGATGGTGCAAGAAGATATCAAGGCCATGCTTACTGTTACGGAAAGAACGGGGATGGCCCGCTACGAATACCCCAGGAATCAGAATTCGGGCTCTATTATTATTGGGGCAGGTATAGCTGCTACGAATACGGAAAATGCTACAGTGGTTATTACCGGCCCGAACACATGTGAAGGTTATGCCGAAGGTGGCAATTTTTGTGGTTATCCCACGCCATATAAGGTATATTTTGTTGCCGAATTCGATGCTGAAGCTGTTGAGACCGGAACATGGAAAGGCGATAAGATAAGGGAAAAATCCACTTTTGCGGAGGGTAAGGATTCAGGTGTGTTTTTTACTTTCGATGTCAGTAAGAATAAGGTGATACAATATAAAACAGGAGTTTCGTATGTATCTGTTGAAAATGCAAGGGAAAACCTGAAAGCCGAAAATACGGCATGGAATTTCGATGCTGTCAGGAATCAGGCGGAAGCCAAATGGAATGAATATTTGGGTAGAATAGAAGTGGAAGGTACGAATCCCGACCGTGTTACTCAGTTCTATACGCATCTGTACAGGGTGCTTATCCATCCCAATGTATGCAGCGATGTGAACGGGGAATATATGGGCGCGGACTTTAAAGTGCATAAAACCAGATCGAAACATTATACGTCTTTCAGCAACTGGGATACTTACCGCAGCCAGATACAGCTTCTTGCCATGCTCGATCCCGGTGTGGCCTCCGATATAGTGATTTCACATCAGTTGTTTGCCGAGGAAACAGGCGGGCAGGGATTTCCGCGCTGGGTAATGGCTAATATCGAAACCGGCATTATGCAGGGAGATCCGACCGCGATACTTATTTCAAACGCATGGGCTTTCGGAGCCAGGAACTACAACCCGAAGCCTATCCTCAAAATCATGCGGCACGGAGCGGAGGTTCCGGGTTCTGTGTCTCAAAAGGTGGAAGTACGCCCGGGACTTAAACAATATCTCGATAAGGGCTATTATAACGTCTCCGAGCAACTGGAATATACTTCTGCCGATTTTGCGATAGCTAGATTCGCCTTGCATGCCTGTGGCGACGAATTTACCGGTTGGCGCTATTTCCACTTCGCCCGTTCGTGGAAAAACCTGTATAATCCTGAAACGGAGTGGCTACAATCACGTAGTGCTGATGGTTCATGGAAATCATTGGGCGACGATTTCCGCGAATCTACATACAAGAATTATTTCTGGATGGTACCTTACAATCTGAACGGATTGATAGAACTTGCAGGCGGAAAGACTAAAGCGGAAGCACGCCTCGATGATCTGTTCAGGCGGCTGGATGCAAGTTACAACGATGACTGGTTTGCTTCCGGCAATGAACCGAACTTTCATATCCCTTGGATATACAACTGGGTAGGGCGTCCCCACAAAACGCAAAAAATAATAAACCGCATTCTGAACGAACAGTATTTCAACAAGACAGACGGACTTCCCGGAAATGATGACCTGGGAACGATGGGCGCCTGGTATGTTTTCGCCTGTATGGGTTTGTATCCGGAGATTCCGGGAGTCGGGGGTTTTTCTGTAAATACTCCTGTTTTTACATTGATAAAAGTGCATCTTAAAAACGGTGACCTGGTAATAAAAGGCGGTTCGGAAAAGGATATATATATACGGTCTTTAAGGTTCGATGGCAAACCATATGATAGTACATGGATAAACTGGGAAGATATTTCAAACGGGGCTATTCTGGAATATAGTACTTCCTCCAAGCCTGATTTGCATTGGGGTACTGAGACGGAGCCGCCTTCATTCCCATGAAGATAAAGTTGTGAGTTAGGATGGCTACGAATAGTTGTTTTAAAGAACTTAGAAACTGTTTAAATTTTATAGCGAATTTTTTATAGGTATTTTCAGATGGATTTTATTCTTTTTCTTCCGTCATTGCGAACCGCTTGCGGTGAAACAATCCACTTGATATGTTCTTTTATGGATTGCTTCGTCGTTGCACTCCTCGCAATGACGGAAGTAACGGACTCTATAAACACGGCATTTATTTTTATTGATTACTGATGTTGTGCAGGGCTTAGTTCCTCCCCAACGGGCAGGGCTGTTAAGTGCTATATGGTTCGATTACAATAAAACACAGAGTAAAAGGAGTTTAAAAGAGTTTTTATTAAAGAATAGTTTTTATTTTTATCTGAAAATAGTATTTCATATTATCCTGAAAAATAATAAAATAAAGAACTCCTCTTA
>JAISES010000036.1 GCA_031263965.1 Prevotella sp.
GTTTATTTCGCGTAAACGGGCTTGCTTTTCAGCATCTAAAAGTATACCTGAACGAACAAAACCCTTATACGTTTTATCCAACAGCATTTTTTGCTCAGTAGTCAACTTGGCTACGCCGGCTGTATCGTCGCGGATAACTTTAATCCTGTCAAAAAGCTTTTGATTCAGATTGATATTATCGTAATGGGCTGTAAGTTTAGGTGTTATCTCTTTATCTATTTTTTCATAAATAGTATCGGACATTGCCTCTGTCATAATAGAAAATGCTGCACTCACACGGCTAAGCATCCTTCCTGCGTGATCCAGTGCTACGACCGTATTTTCGAAGGCAGGAGCTTCGGTATTACCGGTAATAGAATCTATTTCAGCCGAATGGCGTCTCATCCCTTCTTCGAAGGCCGGCAAATAATGTTCGGCTAATATTTTATCAAACGGAGGCACGCCATCAGGCGTATTAAACCCGGAGAAAAAAGGATTTTCTTCGGGTTTATTGCTTGTAGTGTTACAAGAATAAACCATAATTAGTATACTAAGAATTAAAAATAATTTTCTCATACAAATAGTATCGATTTAATTAATAGAAAATGAATTGAATGAAAGACAAAAGTACATAAAATTTGTTTCTAAACCGAAACTATCGGACAGTACGAAAGATAAAATAGGCGATAATTAACCAAAAATCCGATTATATTTGCTAAACTTGTATGCGTAACTAATGTAGTTTATCTTTGTTTATGATAAAAAGCTAAATAATATGATACTGGACAGTTTAAAAAATTCAGAGGCTTACGAAAAGCTCCATCCTTTATTGAAAGAAGCTTTCGATTATCTGAAATCAGTAGATTTCGCGAAAGCTGGAGTAGGGAAAACCGAACTTAAAGGAGAAGACCTTTTTGTGATGGTGAGCGACAGTGACATGAAAACGGAAACTGATGCTAAGATGGAAGTTCACAATAAATATATCGACATACAACTTCCTGTCAGTAAGCCGGAAACATACGGATGGAAAGCCCGTACCGGACTGAAAGAAGAACGTGAACCATTTAACGAAGAAAAAGATATCCAATTCTTTTACGACAGAGGCACAACTTTGGTTACTGCTGTTCCGGGTGATTTCGCTATTTTCTTTCCGGAAGACGGGCATGCTCCATGCATCGGTGAAGGCAAAATAAGGAAAGTGGTAGTAAAGATAAGAATCTGAGTTATAAATTGTAAAGTTAATCGGGCAATGTCAAAGTTAACAGGTAAATTGAATACTTTAAACAGTATCTTGATGTTCAATTTATTCTGCTGACTTCCTTTACTCCTTTTACTGTTTTCAGCTTCTTTATCAGCCCGTTCAGCATATCGGTATTGTTTAGCATAACCGATATGTTTCCCTGGAATAATCCATCTATGGAGTCGATGCTTATTGAACGCATGTTGATTCCGTTCTCTTTCGAAATAATAGAAGTCAGGTTGTTGATTATACCTATGTCATCGTTCCCGATCACACGCAGAGTAACTGTATATGTCGAGCCTGATTTGCCCGACCATCTTGCAGGTATCAGCCTGTAAGCAAAACGGGAAATCATATCATTGGCATTCGGGCAGTTCTTCCTGTGAATCTTAATTCCCTGCGACGATACAAACCCGAATATCTCATCTCCGTATATCGGATTGCAACATTTGGCCAGCTTATAGTCTACTCCGGTCAGGTTTTGATCGAGTATCAGTTCCTCCTTCGAAGTTTCCGTTACGGTATCCATATTGAGAGGAATATAATTCTCCGCGCTGATAGCTTCGTGTCTCTCGTGCTGTTCGCTCTCTTTTTTCTCCAGATCCAAATACTGATCTATTACCGAGTTTACATCGAGCGTTTCTTCCGCTATTTTTATATAAAAGTCTGTAATCGTTTTAAAGCCAAGCTTTTTGATCAATCGCATCATGATAGATTCGTTGATCTCTATTTTCCGGTTCTTTACACGGCGTTTGAGCAATTCCTTTGCAATCTCTACCTGTTTGTTGGCTTCTTCTTTCAGGCTTTGGCGAATCTTGTTTTTAGCCTTGGACGTGACAACCACATTCAGCCAATCCTGTTTAGGAGATTGGTTTGGCGATGTAAGAATGTCTATCTGGTCTCCGTTTTTCAGTTTGTGCCGGATAGACACGTTGCGCCCGTTTATTTTTCCGGATACGCATGTCGATCCCACCCGTGAATGGATAGAGAAGGCGAAATCAAGAACTGTAGCTCCGTTTGGCAATTTGTGCAAATCGCCTTTCGGAGTAAATACATATATTTCGTCGTCGTACAGATCGAGCTTGAAATTTTCGAGTTTTTCTTCTGCTTCCAGATTTTTATTTTCCAGCATTTCGCGCAAACCTGTGAGCCAGTCGTCCATTTTGGATTGGCTTTTCACGCCTTTGTACTTCCAGTGAGCAGCAAGTCCGCGTTCGGCAATCTCATCCATACGGCGGGTACGTATCTGCACTTCTACCCAGCGCGATCCGGGTCCCATCACGGTGATGTGCAACGATTCGTACCCATTGCTTTTGGGGATTGAAAGCCAATCTTTCAGACGTTTAGGATTTGGGGTGTACATGTCTGTAACAATGGAATAGGCTTGCCAGCATTCGGCTTTTTCCTTTTCCTGATCCGAATCAAGCACAATGCGTATAGCAAACAGGTCGTATATATATTCGAAATCAATTTTCTGCTTTTTCAGCTTGTTATTGATTGACGAAATTGATTTTACACGCCCCTTGATACTGTAGTTCAATCCTGTTTCTTTCAGTTTGGAATCGATAGGAGCAATAAATTCGGCAATATATTTGTCGCGCGAAGCTTTACTTTCGCTGATTTTACCTTGAATATACCCGTAAGATTCCCTGTCGGTGTATTTCAGGTAGAGGTCTTCGAACTCTGTTTTTATATTGTAAAGCCCCAGTTTATGGGCCAGAGGGGTATAAAGATATGCAACCTCTACGGCCAACTGTAAACGGAATGCTTCGCTGTAGCTTCCGGCACATCTGAATTTGTGAAGGCGGCTGGCTATCTTAATCAGGATTACCCGCATGTCTTCGGCCAGCGACATCAGCAGTTTGATGTAATTGCCGGATGATATAGCCGATTCGTTGGCCTCCAGTGTGTTTACTTTTATCAATCCCGATACGATATCCGCAACATCGCCGCCGAACAGTTTTTTTATATCTTCTATCGTAGTCGATTTGTAAATAACCGGACGATACAGGATAAGGGATATAATAGAAGCGCTTTTCATGCCTAATTCCTCTATCAGTATAATGCAGATGCTGACGGTGAGATCGGTAATGCTTCCTGTTTTCTCATCATTACTATATACTTCTTCCGATAAAGCTTTTTTTACCACAGGCTTCAAATTATTCAATTCTCCGGCAGAGAGAGTTGTTTCCAAATCTCTCATCAGTCTTTTGAATTTTGAATAGGTGAGTCCGTCCTGATTATATGGTGGGTGATTGATTTCCATGCTGATATGCCAAAAAGAGTATAATTGGGAATAATCCTGATAATTGACAGTAAAATTAATTCTTTTCCGGCAGTATAACACTTTTTTGTGACAGATGTTTTCATTTTTTTAGGATTGGGATTTTTTGAGAAAGAGAAAAATCAGCGCCGGTTGAAGGTAAATCTAAGAAATTGTTTAGAATTTTAGTGAAAAATATTATTACAGGATTTGAAAAATTGTTATAAAATTCAAACAGTTTCTAAGAAAAAATATTAAATTGCAACGGTTAATCAACTTTGTAAGTTTTTGTATAATAGATAAATGATAGAAAATATGGTTGAACGTGTCATAGTTGTTTTTTCAAGTTTGCTTACAATTATCTCAAGCCTGCTTACAATATATATGTTCAGACGGGATAAGGGTGAAAAGAAGACCAATAAATTAGCCTTGTTGTTGATTACTGTTGTTTTGGCTGCGATAACCGTCTGTGTATTAACTATTCCCGAAAAAGGCATAAAAGATTCTGAGCTGCAAACCGGCATGCGAAGTAAAGATTCGCTTACTGAAAAGGCTCCGCCTATTGTGAATAAGCCAAAGCAGACAGATAAAAATGAAGAAATAGTGAAGCTGGTTCGTGAAGCCCGAAGGCTAAGGGGTATTTCTACAACAGAGGCTTTGAATATGTTTAAACAGGCATACGACAAGCTGCCTGAAACACAAAAAGATGAGGGATTTATAGATTCCATGGAGGGGTATAACGATTTTAATACTCAGGTAAATCTTTTTGATAATTATTTTAAATCACAAAACTACTAAAGCTATGAAAAAGAAATTGTTGTTATTATTTTTAGCGGTATTTTCGCTAGGTTTTGTTTATGGTCAAAAGTGTGAAACAAGTTTTACTTCTCATAAGACAGGATCGCAAGTCAGTGGGTGGCCGGTTACAATGAGTGGCAAAGCTGTTAATGTACCGGCAACCGGACATGTGTGGATTCTTGTTGAGTCAGAGTCTTTCAGAGGCTGGTATCCTCAGGGGAACGGCGAATGTGTTTTGACGAATTCGGAGTGGGTTTGTGATGTACATCTTGGCAATGGAAAGCAAACCGGATTTTATAAAATTTCTATCGCCGTTGTCGGAGATAAAGCAAACCAAGCATTGAATAATTGGGTAAAAAAGGCCGAAGATACGGGTGCATATCCAACTATACCTTTCCCTGATGTCTTGGACGGTTGCTCTATTACTACAATTCGGGTGGAGAAACGGTAGGATTCTTTATTCTTAATATTTTCTAATAAAATACTATAAAGAAGAGCAGAGAGCTTAATATTCTGAAAATCGTTTATAACTTTGTCCATAAACAAATCAATGGATATGAAGCCGAACGACTATGCCGCTCTTGAAAAAGATTACAACTTTAAAAGGAACTATTTAAATAAAACTTTGTGGTGGAAAAATCTCCCGATGCTCCCGCCGGTTCTTATTATGTTTATTGGTCTGGCCGGTTTGTTATACCTGTTCCAATACGATAAGCTTTTATCATTATATACCATTCCCTATGTGTTGCTGTTTGCCGTAGGTACTATCTGGCTGAAAGCGATGAAAAAACATTTGCAGAAAGCTGCGATGGCTGTGCCCGGAGCATTTCATGTTTGTCTTGCGGCAACTATCGGAGAGAAACAAGATACCTTGTATGCTGTATTTGTAAATAATACCCGCAGGTATGATAAATACTATATAACCAATCTGGCCCGGAATATGTCTCTGCATGAAATCCTGTTGGAAAATGAAGCGTTGTTTTACAAAAAGGCGGTGCTTATACATGACAAAGAAAATGATACGGATATATATGTCAGGGCATATGCTAAGAGGAATGTTATTAGGCAGAATGCCGGATGGAGCTTCGATGAAGGATATTTCCCGGTACTCTTTATTGACGAAGAGAATGTTCCTGTAATAAAAAGAAAAGATCTGGCCGGAAAGAAATAATGTAATGGACTTTAGAACAAAAATAGGCATTCCCAAACCGGGATTGCAAATATCGCATAAAAGCCGGATACTGATGTTCGGCTCCTGTTTTATCGAAAACGTAGGGCGGTTGCTTATCGACAATAAGTTTAATGCAAACCTCAACCCTTTCGGTGTCCTCTACAATCCCCAATGGATCAGCCGGGCATTGCAACGGCTCATAGATGAGCAGAAGTTTACTGACAATGATATTTTCGAATACAAAGGGCTTTATCATAGTTTTTACCATCATAGCTCCTTTTCTCATTACGATAAAGAACAGTGTTTAGATCAGATAAACAGCAGGTTCGGACAAGCATCCGACGATCTCCGGAAAGCTGATATCTTGTTCGTAACCTTTGGCTCGGCATACGTTTTTCGCAATAAAGAGTCGGGCAAAGTTGTGGGGAATTGCCATAAGCTTCCCGCCGGCCGCTTCGACAGGTACAGGCTGAGTGTAGAGGATATTGTAGAGGATTGGTGCAGCTTATTAAAGCGATTGAAAGAAATAAATCCTATGTTGCAGGTCGTCTTTACAGTAAGCCCTGTCAGACATCTGAAAGACGGCGCGCATGATAATCAGTTGAGTAAATCTGTTCTTCTTTTGGCTATCGATGAGCTGTGTAAACCGGATAAGTCTACGTATTATTTTCCTTCCTACGAGATAGTTATGGATGAACTGCGCGACTACCGTTTTTATAATGAAGATATGGTGCACCCTGATTCTGTTGCAGTCAGATATATATGGGAACGCTTTGCGGAGACATACATGCCTGAAGAAACTCATGTCATAATAGAGGAGTGGCGAAAAATATTTTCAGCGCTTAATCACCGGCCTCTCCATGTTGACAGTGAAGAATATAAGTTTTTTTTAAGGCAAACTTTGTTAAAGCTTACAGCATTCGATGAGAAATATCCGTACATTTGTTGCGAAGATGAAATTTCGGACATAAAAAACCGCATATAACCGGATTGGAGAACTCCCTATAATGAAATATTCTATACAAGAAATAGCTAAAATTCTGAATGCTATACCTTCCGACTTCAATGAGGCCTCGATAAGTATATTGCTTACAGACAGCCGCCAGGTGTTTTTTCCTGGCGAGACATTATTTTTTGCCTTGTCTACAAAGAATAATGACGGACATAAATATATAAATGAACTATACGAACTGGGTGTCCGCAGTTTTGTTGTAACTAAGCTGCTTCCTGGATGGGAGGAGTATAACGATGCCAATTTTCTTGTTGTCGCCAATACGTTAGCGGCTTTGCAGCGTTTGGCAGCACATCACCGCAACCGGTTCGATGTGCCTGTAATCGGTATAACGGGCAGTAACGGCAAAACAGTGGTAAAGGAGTGGTTGTATCAGATCCTTCATCAGGATTTTAATATCGCACACTCGCCCCGCAGCTACAATTCACAGATCGGAGTGCCCTTGTCGGTATGGCAGATGAACAGCCATACGCAGCTTGGGATATTTGAAGCCGGAATCTCCCAGCCGGAGGAAATGTCAAAACTGGAAGGCATTATCCGCCCGTCTATCGGCATATTTACCAATATAGGACAGGCACATCAGGAAGGCTTCAAGTCGATGAAGCAGAAATGTCTGGAAAAACTTGAATTGTTTATCCATTGCGATGTTATTATTTGCGAAGAAGAAAATGAGCTCATAGACGAGTGTATGGAGATAGCCTGCTTGTCTCATAAACGTTTGACCTGGTCGCGCAAAGGGGCTGACGATAGTCCGCTGCATATTATGAAGGTGCAGAAACATGAGAAATCGACTACCATACATTATTCCATGCTGGGAATGGCATCGGAGGCTACAATTCCTTTTACAGACAGTGCATCTATCGAGAATGCCATTCAAATACTGGCGGCAGCCTTTTATTTGCGTACGCCTCTTCCGGAGCTGAATAAGAGAATGGCGGAACTGGAACCCGTAGCTATGCGGCTGGATGTTCGCCAGGGAAAGAACAATTCGACATTGATAAACGATTCTTATAATTCCGATATAAATTCCCTTAATATTGCGTTGGACTTTCTGGCCCAGCGGGCAACCGACCGCGAGCAGAAGAAAGTACTGATCATATCCGATATTCCCCAGTCAGGGCTGGTTCCGAAAGAATTATATTATCTGGCGTCTAATTTGATGATAAACAAAAAGATAGACCTGCTGATCGGTATCGGAAAAGAAATTTCGGCTCATAAGGAAATGTTTAAAGGGATAGAAAGTCATTTTTTCGATACTACGGATGCTTTTATACATTCCAACATGTGGCGCGACTTACGTGATATGTTTATCCTGTTGAAAGGGGCTCGCAGCTTTTCTTTCGAAAGTATTAACAAGCTGCTTGAAGTAAAAACGCATGAAACGGTACTTGATATCGATCTGGATGCTATCGTTCACAATTATAAATTCTACAGGTCGAAGCTCGATCCGAAAACAAAGATGATTTGTATGGTGAAAGCGGATGGTTATGGTACAGGTTCGGTAGAAGTTGCCAAAACTCTGCAATACCACAAATGCGATTATCTGGCTGTAGCAGTCGCCGAAGAAGGTGTCTTTCTGCGCAAGCAGGGAATAAAAGTCCCTGTCATCGTGCTGAATCCGGAAGTAGGAGGGTTTGAAGAACTGGCAACCTATGCATTGGAGCCCGAAGTGTATAACTTCCGTATTCTCGATGCCTTTATTAAAGAAGCAAAATTACAGGGGATAACCAATTATCCTATCCATTTGAAGATAGATACGGGGATGAACCGCTTGGGTTTCACCGAAGAAGATATACCAGGGTTGATGGAGCGCATTAAAGCCCAGACAGGTGTGCGCATACAATCCATATTTTCCCACCTGGCGGCAAGCGAAAGCTGGAATTTCGACGACTTCACTTTAGAACAGATAAAAACATTCAGGAAGACAGCAGGCGAAATTGAAGGGCACTGTCATTACCCGGTCATGAAACATATTCTCAACTCGGCAGGCATAGAACGTTTTCCTGAGGAGCAGATGGATATGGTACGCTTGGGAATAAGCCTCTATGGTATAAGCGCCAGTGGGCAGGAAGGGTTGCGCAATGTTTGTACGCTGAAAACTACTATTTTGCAAATAAATCATATCAAAGCCGGAGAAACAGTCGGCTACGGGCGCAAAGGGCATTTCGACAAAGATGCTACCATTGCCACTATCCGTATCGGATATGCCGACGGTATCAGCCGGCAGTTCGGCAACGGTGTGGGCAGTGTGCTTGTAAACGGGCATATGGCGCCTGTTGCCGGTAATATCTGCATGGACCTGACAATGATCGATGTAACGGGTATAGATGTTAAAGAAGGCGATGCGGTCACCATCTTCGGAGAAAGCCCGTCTGTTAAAGATCTGGCTAAGCAAATAAATACTATTCCGTACGAGATACTCACCTCTATTTCAAACAGGGTGAAACATATTTATTATAAGGAGTAAAGAGAAATTAGACTAGTCCTAAATAAGCGTTACAGGTTTATAGGACTAGTCAATACTTTATTTATTCAAAGAAATAATATTTATCTAAAATATACCACCACCCGACATGCCACCTAATTCATATAAAGAGATCAAGAACATTTCATCCGACAGTGATAAACCGTCTCTTTGTTCCTCAAACTTTGACCTTTCTCTACCAAAATATAAGGCTTGTTCTTCTGATAAGTAATGAAAACAATTTAATGCGACATTATTTTCGTTTTTGTCATGCTGACGGAAGGAAGCATCTCGTGTATATTTTGTTTTGGAGAAACGGGATCCTTCGTTCCTCAGGATGACA
>JAISES010000073.1 GCA_031263965.1 Prevotella sp.
CTTTATTTCATTATTTTTCAGGATAATATGAAATACTATTTTCAGATAAAAATAAAAAACTATTCTTTTATAAAAACTCTTTTAAACTCCTTTTACTCTGTGTTTTATTATAATCGAACCATATAGTGCTTAACAGCCCTGCCTTTTGAGGGAGGCCGGAGTGGGGTCATTGGGTTGCTTCGGGTAAACCCTCGCAATGACGGGAAAGAGAAAGTCAAGGCTGTACCGGATAGCCGGCCCGCAATGACAATCAGTGTAAAAAGGACTTTTGAGATACCCCTTTTTATTTGCATCTTTCAATATTTATTGATTTTCTGTATCTTTGCACCTTACATTTTTGAGAAAAGCGGGTAACAATTAGATGATATTACCAATATCTGTGTTACTTTTGTTGTTTCTATCTATTTTATGAAACAGATTATATTAAGTATTGCCTTCGCTGTTATCTTATTAAGCTCATGTTCTTCAATAGACAGTGACGCTGAAAAAGCCGCAAAACTGAATCGTAAATCAATGAGATATGCAAGGGAACTTAAACTCGAAGAAGCCGAAAAATTATATCGGGAATCGAGGGAAATAATAGCCCGGTATAAGGATACAGAGAAATTCGATGAATTTCATCTGGCCTATAGTAAATACATGGCCGAAACCGCTGAAAAATAATATTAATATCTATACTTATGCCTGAGAATATTTTGAATACGGAAGAACCTAAAAAAAATCTCAATTTTATTGAGGTTGCTGTAGAGAACGACCTGCGGGAAGGTAAAAACGACAGTCGCGTGCAGACACGTTTTCCGCCTGAGCCAAACGGTTATCTGCATATAGGTCATGCAAAAGCAATTTGTATAGACTTTGGTATAGCCCAAAAATACGGAGGCGTATGCAATCTCCGCTTCGATGACACAAACCCCGTAAAAGAAGATGTGGAGTTTGTCGACTCTATTATGGAGGATATAAAATGGCTTGGCTACGACTGGGCAAACGTATATTACGCGTCTGACTACTTCGGTCAGTTATGGGACTTTGCCGTCAATCTGGTCAAAGAAGGAAAAGCATACATCGATGAGCAATCCGCCGAAGAAATAGCCAAACAAAAAGGTACTCCTACCCGGCCGGGAATAAATAGCCCATATCGCGATCGTCCTGTCGAAGAAAGTCTCGAATTGTTCCAAAAGATGAATGAAGGCCTTTTCGAGGAAGGCAGCATGGCGCTCCGTGCCAAGATAGATATGGCTGCACCTAACATGCATTTCCGCGATCCAATCATATATCGCATAATCAAACATCCGCATCACCGTACAGGGACTACATGGCAGGCTTATCCGATGTATGATTTCGCCCACGGGCAATGCGACTATTTTGAAGGAGTAACGCATTCTATTTGTACTCTGGAATTTGAGGTACACCGTCCCCTATACGATTGGTTTATCGACCAGTTGGCAACCGGCAGCTATCGCCCCCGTCAATACGAGTTCAATAAATTACAATTCACTTATACGCTGCTAAGTAAGCGTAACTTGCGCCGTATGGTCGAAGAAAAGATACTGGCAGGATGGGACGATCCCCGCATGCCCACTATCTGCGGGTTCCGCCGCAGAGGTTATACCCCTGAGTCAATTCATAATCTGATTGACAGGATCGGATATACCAAATACGACGGGGTAAATGATCTTGGCTTACTGGAATACGCTGTACGCGAGGACTTGAATAAGAGGACAACACGGGTATCGGCTGTACTTGATCCCGTTAAACTGATCATAACAAATTATCCGGAAGGAAAAACAGAGGCTTTGGAAGCTCAAAATAATCCTGAGGATGAAAACGCAGGCAGCCACAACATCCTTTTCTCCCGCGAATTGTATATCGAAAGGGTTGATTTTATGGAAGATGCTCCGAAAAAATACTTCCGTCTTACTCCGGGCAACGAGGTTCGCCTGAAGAATGCATACATCGTGAAATGTACGGGATGCAAAAAAGACGAGGCCGGCAATATAACAGAAGTATATGCCGAATATGACGCTCTCACAAAAAGCGGCATGCCCGAAAGCGGACGCAAGGTGAAAGGAACTATACACTGGGTATCGACGGAAGACTCTTTCGATGCAGAGGTAAGGCTATACGACCGTTTGTTTATGGTAGAAAATCCGGCAGACGACGGCAGGGACATTCTGGAATTATTAAATCCGGATTCACTGAAAGTACTAAAAGGCTGCAAGATGGAATCCTACCTGAAAGATGCCCAAGCAGGGGATAAATTCCAATTCCAGCGTACGGGATATTTCTGTGTAGATACCGATTCTACTGCCGGGAATATGGTATTCAACCGTACAGTCTCATTGAAAGACTCCTGGGCAAAGGAAAAAAGCAAATAGACAAGGTGGCATTTTAGGCTACTTTCAGGGAAACAAAAAAATAATGGTGTGTCAAAACGACTTTTGACACACCATTATTCATCTTAATTAGACTTACAGTCTTTTTAGAACTTTACTCCATAACCAACCATGATTGAAGCACAATCCACATCCTGGAATGTATACTTAAATTCAAAGTTTGCATAGCTGTTGGAAGACAGGTCATAACTAGCCCCGGCTCCTAAGTTAAATCCAAAATCGGTACTTCCAAAAGATTTGATTTTAGCACCGTCTCCAATATCAAAGGAAGAAATACGATTGTTTATAACCCCGATACCTGCTAGAGGATATATAGACAGTCCGTCCTGTACATCAAGAACATAATGAGCATTCAGGTTTATATCCAATCCTGTTGTATGATTTTTAGGAAGAAAGAAAGTTACATCCGGAGCCAGACGAATATTATCCGTAATGTTATAACGGCCTTCTACGCCTAGTCCAAATCTTTTATAATCTGTTTGATATCCGGCTTTTAACATTAGGGATTTTGTTCCTGTTTGTGCATTCGCACCCATGAAGATAGCGATTGACGCAATAAAGAGTAATAATTTTTTCATTAGAATTTGTGTTTTAAAATTTAACGTTTTGTATTTCTAAAATTCCGCACTAAAGTATATCAAATTTTTAATATTCACAAAATAATACCGTCCGTATTCTTTCTGAATTGTAAGTGATGTGTTACGCAGCGCTTATTTACCTCAGAGGTACAGAGGGGTATTACGCGTCATTGCGAGAAGTGCAACGATGAAGCATATATCAAGTGGATTGCTTCACCGCAAGCGGTTCGCAATGACGGGAGAAAAGAACATATAAACCCGTCATTTATTTTTATTGAGTTACTTATAGGATTTGAAAAGGATTTGCCATAAAACTTAAACAGGTTCTTAATTTTTCAAGCGAAAAAATATAAAAAATTATAAAAATTTGGCTACATTTGCTCCGACATAATAATAGTAACATATACTTTAAAACTTATGAAAAAATTATTCCTTCTGGGAGCTTTTGCTCTCGTGTGCTTATTTTCCAACGCTCAAGGACTTCAGGGAACCTGGTTTGCAGGTGGTAGTTTCGCTGTCCAAAGTGATAAAATGTACGCAGGTGAAGTGGAAGTGAAAGCGGATACTTACACCGTTATGCCGCTTTTGGGAAAATTTATTTCTCCAAATGTTGCAATCGGAGGCGCATTAGGATACTCTAGCACTAAAGCAGGTGACGACAAAACTAACCTTTTTACTGTTATGCCGCTTGCCCGTAAATACTGGAATGTTACCGGAGGATTGTATTTCTTTGGACAGGCTGCTCTTCCGGTTTCTTTCGGGAACTCGAAAGGTAACGTAGAAAGAGACGTGCTTGGCGTATCTTTCGCCCTGTCACCAGGTTTTGATCTGATTGTAAATAGCTGGCTTACGGTGGAAGCTTCTTTTGGGCTTGCCAGTGTAGGATACAATAGCAGTAAGCCAAAAGGCGGTAAGACTAACAGCTCCTGGGGTATTAATGGAAATACTATTGGCGCCGCCGAGTTTGGTGATTTGAGCGTTGGTGTTAAATTCTTGTTCTAAGTAACTGTTAAGAATTTATAATAGAAAAGCTCCAAATATATTTGGAGCTTTTTTTATTTTAATTTAAAAAAAGAAATTATATTTGCAATAGCTAATTTATTAACTAACAAACTAACAATCATTTTTATGAAGACAATTTTCAAAATGTGTTTAGTTGCTGTTGCACTATTAACCGGTATTAACACTTATGCGCAAGACAAGCCTATTACTTTCGGAGTAAAGGCCGGAGTGAACCTTTCTAATGCGAGTGGTGAAGGCGAATCTGCAGATGCTAAAATTGGATTTAATGTTGGGGTTACTTTGGATTACGGGTTTACTCCTGATATTTATTTGCTAACGGGATTACAACTTACTACAAAAGGGTACACACTGAAAGAAGAGAATGAAAAAATTACATCGAATATGATGTATCTCCAATTGCCTGTGCATGTAGGTTATAAACTTACTGTTGCAGAAGCTACAAAAATTGTATTCCATGCGGGGCCATATGTAGCCTACGGTATCGGAGGTAAGACTGACGGAGTAAAATCTTTTCAAGACGGAGCGTATAAAAAATTTGACTTTGGCGTTGGTTTAGGTGTTGGTGCTGAGTTCGGAAAAATTGGTGTAGACCTTGGATATGATTTCGGACTAGCTAATATTAATGACACAAATGTAGATGGTAAAATTAAAAATCAAAATGCTTACCTGACAGTAGGATACAAATTCTAAACAGAATAATATCAGATATAACAAAAGCCCGGTCATATAGCCGGGTTTTTGTTTTTAGCTTAATAGATATTCTTTCAATCCATCAAAGTCTTTTCCCATAGAAATACTTTGTTTCTCTCCTTTCATAAACTCTTGCAGCTTTTCCGGCACAGGTATTTTCACGTTTACAATACCTTCCACTGCTTCAAGGAACTTGGCCGGATGAGCCGTCTCTAAAAAAATCCCTGTTTCGTTGGGTTTCAGATTATCTTTCAGCGCCTGATAACCGCATGCTCCATGAGGGTCGAGCAGATAGCCTGTTTCGGCATAAGTCTTTTTCACGGTATTTTTGATGCTTTCGTCATTATACCATTCTCCCGAAATATCTTTTTTTATTTCGTTCAACGACTTGCCGTATAGATCCAGTATTCGCACAAAATTGCTGGGGTCTCCCACATCCATGGCATTAGCTATCGTTTGCACCGAAGGACGGGGGCTATACTCTCCGGTTTGCAGATATTCATAAAAAATATCATTACTGTTGTTTGCCGCAATAAAACGCCTGACAGGCAACCCCATGCGTTTTGCTATCAGTCCGGCAGTTATATTCCCGAAGTTACCGCTGGGTACGGAAAATACTATATTATCTGCTTTTCCTTGCTTTGCCAATTGGGCGTACGCGTAAAAATAATAGAAAGCCTGAGGCAGGAAACGCGCAACATTGATAGAGTTTGCCGATGTCAGATTTAACCTGGAATTGAGCTCTTTGTCGAGGAAAGCGGCCTTTACCAAAGCCTGACAATCGTCGAAAGTACCGTCTACTTCTATCGCAGTTATATTTTGTCCCAAAGTAGTAAACTGGGATTCCTGTATCCGGCTGACTTTCCCTTTAGGATAGAGGACATAAACACGTATCCCTTCCACTCCCAGAAATCCGTTCGCTACGGCGCTTCCCGTGTCTCCTGAGGTGGCAACCAGAACTTTTACATCTTTTTGCCCTTGTCTCCGGATGAAATATCCCAACAACCGCGCCATAAAGCGCGCGCCTACATCCTTAAAAGCTAAAGTAGGCCCGTGAAACAGTTCCAGACTATATATATTATCCGTTACGTGAACAACCGGAGTATCGAAATCCAAGGTGTCGTATACTATTCCTTTCAAGGTGTCTTTTTCTATATCATCTCCGAAAAAAGCATCGGCAACAGGATAGGCAATCTCCTGGAAAGACAGGCTTCCTATGTTTTCGAAAAAAGAGGCGGACAAAAGCTTTATTGTTTCGGGCATAAAAAGCCCTTTATCCGGTGCCAGGCCTTTAACAACTGCTTCTTGTAAAGTAACATCGGGCGCTTCCCCGTTTGTACTGTAATATTTCATACTATAATTTTGTTTTTAAGGGATGTATGGAAACTCGCATGGACAAAATCATAAGCTTTGGTGAATTTCTATTCATGCTCGTTTTCATATCAATTTGAATTAATAGAGAAGGCGAAAATAGCAAATTGAAATAAAATGGACAATTAATGGCTACACTATTTGTAAGAAACGATAAATGAAACCCTAAGAAGCTGTTTGAATTTTATAGCAAATTTTTTATAGGTATTTTCAGATATTCCCGTCATTGCGAACCTTCTCTTCTCACCCGTCATTGCGAACCTGAAAGGTGAAGCAATATAGTTACTTCCCCTTCGGGGAAAAGCCTCCCCCTCCTCTTAGAGAGGGCCGGGAGTGGGGTCATTGGATTGCTTCGGGTAAACCCTCGCAATGACGCGAAAGAGAAAGTCAAAGCGGGTGCTCAAAGCATTTTTGATTCCTTTTTGCTTAGGGCAAGTAGTAGACATAAAATAAAAAAAGCGATTGTAAATATACAATCGCTTTTCAATTTCTTGCAGGAGATTACTTTCTGATTCCTAGTTCTTTGATTATCGCACGATATCTTTCGATATCATTTTCCGTTAGATAATCTAATAAACGGCGACGTTTACCTACCATACGTTTCAGTGATCTTTCTGTGTTATAGTCCTTCTTATTTAACTTCAAATGTTCCGTTAAATGCGAAATACGGTATGAAAACAATGCTATCTGAGCCTCAGGTGAGCCAGTATCAGTGTTAGACTTTCCGTACTTAGCGAAGAGTTCTTGCTTTTTAGCTGAATCTAAATACATAAGTAATTATTTATAATTGTTCAAAATGAGGTGCAAAGATAAGACTTATTTTTTGACAGACAAATAATTAAGTCTGAAAAATATACCTTTTTAGCATAACTATCCGAATGAGATAAAAGAATATTCCGGCGGGATTGCTTCTCCCCGCTCGCGCGGACTTGTAGTCTGTGTGTTGCGCAGCAAAAAAGGATTGCTCTTCGGGCAAGACACGGACAAATGTCCGCACCGGCGAGGGTAAAAGGACTTTCGACACATCCTCTTTATTTTTTATACATCCGTCCTTGCCATGTTTCCCTTTCGGCAAAACGCTTCAATACTTTTGCCGTAAATTCAAAGTTTTTTAAGCCCCAATCGGGAGCTATCAGCAGTTGTTTCGGAGACTGCGATATAAATCTTTCTATGATAAAGCCGGGATTCAGCCTTTCCGCAAAATCGACACACAGATCGATATAATCATCTACCTTAAATAAATCGAACCATTCCGAGTGTTCCCTGTACTGCTTCGCCATTACCGTTCCTTTGATAAGTTGTAGTTGATGCAGCTTCAATGTGGTTAATGGAAGTTTTGATACGACGCCGGCATGAGCCAGTACCTGCTCCCTGCTTTCGCGAGGCAGGCCTAATATCAGATGAGCTCCCGTATAAATACCTTTCGATGCCGTTTTTTCTATTGCAGCGACACTCACGGCATGCGTGTGCCCCCTGTTGATGAACTCTAATGTAGAATCTAAAGTAGACTCGAGGCCATACTCTATAATAAGGAACGTTCTTTTGTTTAGTTCTGCGAAATAGTCCAGCAACTCATCCGGCATACAGTCGGGACGTGTGCCGATAATCAATCCCACAACACCCGGGTAAGCCAATGCTTCTTCATACCGGGCGATCAGTTTATCCAAGCTGCCATACGTGTTTGTATAAGACTGAAAATAGGCCAGATATTTCATTTCGGGATACTTGTAAGAAAAGAAAGCAATGCCATCGCGTAGCTGGTCGCTCACAGAGCGCTGTTTACCTCCATATCCGGGACTGAAACTTTGGTTGTTGCAATATGTGCACCCGCCGACGGCTTTCGATCCGTCCCTGTTGGGACAGGTAAATCCGGCGTTGACCGATATTTTCTGAACCTTATATGGGAAATGCTTCGTGAGTAATACTCCGAACTCTTTATAGAATTTATTTTCCATCAATGCGCGTCCCTGTGTTCTTACCTAATTCCGCAGCACTGGTGATGATTACTTCCTTTACTCCGGCATCTATAGAGTTAAAGGCATTATCCAGTTTCGGGATCATTCCTCCCTGAATAACACCTAGCCCGGATAACCGTTCAAATTCGGGTTTATTTATTTGAGGAATAACACTGTCATCATCATTCTCATTCATAAGCACACCCTTCTTTTCGAAGCAATAAATCAGGCTTACGTCAAATACCTGGGCCAGCGCCTTTGCTGTTTCTCCGGCTATTGTGTCGGCATTCGTATTCAGCATATTCCCCAGCCCATCGTGGGTTAACGGCGCCAAAACAGGGATTATGCCTTGTTGTATGAGAGAGGACAGGATATCTATATTCACTTTTTTTACATCGCCTACGTAGCCGTAGTCTATATCTTTAACCGGCCTTTTGTCCGAAAGCATCATATTCATATCCGCCCCGGTAAGGCCCAGGGCATTTATACCCAAAGATTGCAATTTGGCGACAATATTTTTGTTCACCAATCCGCCATATACCATCGTCACCACTTCGAGCATTTGCGGATCGGTTATTCTCCGTCCGTTTACCATCCGGCTCTCTATGCCCAGTCGTTCGGCCAGCTTTGTAGCAGAGCGTCCGCCACCGTGTACCAGTATTTTATACCCCTCTATTTGGGAAAAATCTTTTAGTAATTGCTGCAAAGATTGCTCTTCTTCTACAATCTTGCCTCCTACTTTTATGATAGTTAATCTGTTCATTATTGTTGCTGATTTTCTAATTTAATTCACTTACATCGCTTATACCGTTCCGGTTGAATAATATCCGGTATTTCCTGTAATATTTATCGCTGTCCGATTGGCATTGTACGATGAAGTAAAGGGAATACATCTTGTTGCCTTCCATGCCCGTAAGCCCGTTTTCTTCGTCCGGTATGTAAAGGGGGATAAACGGATTATCCATTTTCTGGGTAAAATGCAGTAAATTGAATCTGGTGATATCATTAATTCCCGATAAACGATATTCCTTATATTCTTCGATATCTTCTTTCGACAAGCTGACCCATTTCCGGTACAATATGATTTTTTCATCATACACCTGGTTTTCGGCTTCAACAAGTGGCGATCTGGCTCTTATGCCGCGTACTTCATCCGGAAGGTTACTTTCCTCAATAAAGTCAAAGCCTTCTTTCATCCAGCCGATCTCTTGTTTGCGAATACTCAGTTTCAATTTGGTATCAAAATATTTTTTACTCAATTTGGATGTGAAATAATAACGCATTATATCCTTTATCCGGTCTTTAAACATATAGCTGAACACCAGGATGACAAAAAGGTCGGTGGTGAAATTACCGAAGCGTTGTGTTGCAAAGAAAGAGATCACGGTCGCAAAAATCATGGCGATGCCGGCAGCAATACTATAATAAACCTGTTTGGCCAATGCTCCGTCTTTTTTCTTTATGGTTTGCAGAAACAAATCGCTCTCTACAAATTTTTTCAGTATGTTACGTTGGGTTATAACCAGGCTATTATGCTTCATATCCTTTTTTTCGAGAAGCATAAACCCCCTTTTCCTTTTGTGAGCCGCTTCGTCTTCCAATAATTTATAAAGCGCCGGCTTTATTTTTCCAAACACATTTTGGTTGCCTGACAATTGACGCATTATTTCAAACGAATATTGCTCTATTATATTTCCAAGAAAATCGTCGCCGAAAAGAAAATAATCCCGTTGTTGTTTCGATATATCTGTATTTGCCGGCTCTTCCCATTTTTCACGGTACCGGAGGGCTATTTCTCTTACATCATGAATAAAGGACTCTACATGCAGAATAATTTTTTCGTCGGCAGGAATGTTGCGTATGATCTGTACATGGCGGCGAAGAGCGCTTTTTACAATACAAACGAACATTTTTACCTGATATACGAAGCTCTCCGTCTTGATCCCGTCCGTCGGATCTATGGCCAGTCCGTCCAAAGCTTTTTGCAGTCTTGGCAAAGGACCGCGTCCGGCTTTCAGGATTTCTTCCAGAGAATAGACAGGAGTAATCAGGCGGATATTGGTCTTTACATCCCTGTAGAAATCTGTTTTTTTGTATGTTGACCGGTTAATGTCCAAGCTATTCGGCATAAATATCCAACTGTTAATCCTGAATTGATTAACATCTTTCGGATTATCCTTATTGGGAATAAACCCAATTTTGAATTCCAGTGAAAAATTATCGTGAACTTTTACTTCTATATCGATCATCCCATTACCATTTAGTATATGGTTTTTGGCTTAGGTAGGCATTGTAATAACTCTCATCGCCGGTAACTTCATATCCAAGCCAATCGGGCTTTTTAAAAGTATCAGCTTCATCCGAAAGTTCTATTTCGGCTATCACCAAACCTTCGTTGTCACCGTGAAATTCATCGACTTCGAAAGTATAGCCGTCATTTTTAATATAATAGCGGACTTTATCTATTATTCCGGGTTCACACAAATCTATCAACTCTCCTGCATCCTGAACAGGGATTTCTTTTTCCCATTCGTAACGGGACAAACCCGCAGCGTTGCCGATTCCTTTTATTGTGAGATATGCTTTTCCACCTTTTATCCTGACGCGGACTATTCGTTCGGGAACGGACGACAGGTAGCCCTGAACAATAGCTTCCTGTTTATATGCATATTGCTTAAAATCTCCATTTACCAGAAACTTCCGTTCTATTTCTAATCCCATATAAATATCGAAAATGAGGGTGTGTCAAAAAGGTCTTTTACACGTCATTGCGAGGGCAATAGCCCGAAGCAATTATCTATAATCAACACTTTGGATTGCTTCACTCCGTTCGCAATGACGGCAGTTCCACCTTTTGATACATCTTCATGGTGAGTTTACTGTATTATTTGTCTGATAGCGCCCATGTCGGGATAAAAAATGACTTTTACCGGCATTTTATTGTTGTCGAACATTTTAGGAACAAGTACATCCTGAATTCCGTATTGTACGATGTCGCATTCTTTCCTTACATAGTCTTTTCCATTGTAAGAAACCTGCAATGCGGCTTTGTTCGGGATATTATAGATTATTCCTGCCGAAAATTTCTTTTCCAGTTCTTTTTCTTCTTTAGGAGTGAGTATTTGCTCAACGCGAGGGTCTTTATTTTTCAAAGTAAAGTAAACCGGAGCGCCGGACAAGTCATTCGGATCAACAATGCCAAGTTTAGAAGAGAACCGGAAAATAACCCTGTTTTCGATGTCTTTTTTATCCGGGACAATCGTAAATGTTTTCGATCCTGTTTCTACAGCTTCAGTTCCGATAAACATTGCCGTTAAAGCTTTCTCCTGCTCTTCGAGCTGTGTCATCACCAGTTTATAGGCATTCCCGTCCGGAGGCATATTGTCGGCTTCTCCTGTCAGGATATTATTCCGGCTTTCCCGTAGACGGTATATTTGTTTAGCTATCAATTCTGCCTGTTTTGCAGTAGAACCGGCCCTCAATATTTCCTCCGACAAAAAACTCCGCGGATCGGATGTGAAACCCGGCGGAACAGGTGCGGTTCCTGCTGCTTCTTCCTTCGGGAAAGTATAATCACTATTGACAGCACATATAAGCCCGTCTTTTGTCAGTGTCACAAATGGAGCGGTTGTATTTGAACGGAATTCTACCAGATAAGATTTATCTTTATCTACAACGCCTTGTGTAACGGCGTCAACATTATCGATAGAGTAAATTGTACTGTTTTCTGTTATAGGATTCGATATACTCAGGTAACGTTCGGCGTATTGATAAAATTGTCCGGCCTTTCGTGTAGTCATTGTATATTTTACAGATACCGTAACAGAGGTTTTAGGTAACGAATAAGCTACTCCATAGTCATTACCTTTCACTGCGCTCATCTTAACGGTGCTTTGAGCCGAAAGCTGAGTTACTCCGGTAAATATCAGGAATATTAGCCCCCAATAATATTTCATAAGATTTTCGTTTAAAATATTAATATAGCAAAGCTAAGGATTTTTTGCGGAATTAGAAACAGTTTCTTATTCAAGGTAAAGCCTTCTCATCCTGACAATGTCTACTTTCAGCACTTTTGTGAGATAATCCATCACAGATCCGTGATCTCTCTTTATCTGATTGACACCTGCCTGCAAGAACATTTTTTTTACTGTAAATATAGATTCTGCACGTGGATATTTTGCAATAAATGCATCGTACTTGTCGCTTAAATATATTTTCGAAGACAAGTAGTCTTCCATAATCGTTTGTTCGTCTACACCCAAAGAATATAAAACGAGAGCGGCTGCCATGCCGGTTCTGTCTTTTCCTGCCGAGCAATGGAATATAAGGGGTGCGCTCAGATTATTTTGTATTATGGCAAAAAATATGCGGAAGGCTCTTACGCAGGGTGGATCGCTTACTAACAAGCGATTCATGTACTTCATTTGGATATCTATATTCGTGCTGAGTAAATTTGCCTGGATTCCTTCGTTGCTTAGATTACCGGGAGTGATGGTAATGGGATAAGTAAAGCGCACAGTATCGGGAAGGTGGTCTGGCGAGCGTTTCACTTCGCTTTGCGCCCTGAAATCGATAACTGATGTTATCGGGATACCGGACAGGTATTTGAGATCGTCTTCTGTGAGGTTAGATAATTCGTCCGCTCGGAACAGTTTTCCCCATTTTGTATATCTTCCATCCTTTGTTTCGAAACCTCCCAGATCGCGAAAGTTATAACCTCCGGCCATGGGTAGATGCCTTTCGGCCAATAATATTCTTTCCGTTTCACCGGCCAGTTCAAAATATATGCGGATAGACCGGCTTACATTGAGAGGAAAGATACCACTGCCATTACCTGTCAGTATAGGAGTTTTTCTATTTATGCTCTCAAATGATGTACCGGCATACAATTCCCAATACCCTTCGGTCTCTATGCCGAGACTTGCAGCTTTGGTCTGTTTATCTCTTATTATATAAACTTTTCGAATAACCTTACTCATTAACGCCAAATTGTCTTTTATACACGACAACTATTTTTCGTTGAAGAAAACAAATATAAGCAATTAGTTGGTATTGTATTGTTAAATGCAATTGAAGTGTAAAAAACAGTTTCTTAATACCTCTATTTTTACTACTTTTGTCAACAACTTAATTAAAAATTAAACGCCTTGAAACTACCTAATATCGTTGTCCGCATCCTGTCGGGAATTATATTTATTGCCATTCTGGTTGGCGGAATGCTCGTAAATCAGTATACTTTTGCCATCGTTTTTTCCCTTATAACGGCATTGTTGCTTTACGAATTTTACGGATTAATAGAGAAAGAAGCAAAAGTTCCGGTTGTTCGTACATGGAATATCTAAGGGGGATTTGCTCTTGTTCTGGGAGGATTTTATTATGCGGCTTTGGGAAGCTCGTTTATCGCATTTGTTCCCTATGTTTCCTACTTGCTTATATTATTTATAAGCGAATTATATCTGAAAAGGCAAAATCCTGTTCATTCGCTTGCATACTCCGTTCTCGGACAAGTGTATATCGCTGTTCCCTTTGCATTGACCAATTATCTTGTGTTTGCATACGAACCGGGTAACTATCATTATGTATATGTGCTTGCGCTATTTGTCTTTATATGGGTAAACGACTCTTTTGCTTATCTTACAGGGATGGCTTTCGGCAAGCATCGCTTGTTTGAGCGCATATCTCCTAAAAAGTCATGGGAAGGATTCATCGGGGGCGCTGCGTTTTCAATAGCTTCGTCACTTATATTCGCTCATTTTTATCCTAATTTGCCTGCCATGGCATGGATAGGATTTTCCGGTATAACAGTTATTTTCGGCACATGGGGTGATTTGTTCGAATCCCTGATCAAAAGAACTTTAGGTGTCAAAGATTCTGGAAATATGATACCGGGGCATGGAGGTATCTTAGATAGGTTGGACAGTACGATACTTGCTATTCCGGCAGTGTTTGTATATCTTGTTTTGATAAATCACCTGTAACAATATCAATTTTTGTTACTATCTTTATGAAGTCATCTTGACTTTATGTAATTCAGCTCTTTTGTCATCCTAAGGAACGAAGGATCCCGTTTCTCCAAAACAAAATATACACGAGATGCTTCCTTCCGTCAGCATGACAAAAACGAAAATAATATTGCATTAAATTGTTTTCATTACTTAGAAAGAAATTATAATTACTATGAATAAGAAAGTTTTAGCTGTAACTTTAGTAGCTGCGGTGGCAAGTGTTGCGGTTTATGCGTATGTTCAAAAAAAGAAAAA